>JABMPV010000302.1 GCA_013202595.1 bacterium | reverse complement strand
CGATGGCGGCAACGATGTCGTCGTGGATCTCCATGCGACGGAGAGTATCGGGTCGCCGACGGGAGGCGTCTGGGTGAT
Source organism: bacterium (assembly GCA_013202595.1). Lineage (GTDB taxonomy): Bacteria > Actinomycetota > Acidimicrobiia > Spongiisociales > UBA11373 > JABMPV01. The sequence goes on along the minus strand of JABMPV010000302.1, from coordinate 11,926 downwards.
CTACGGTCGAACGGGAACGAGAGTCCCCATCCGGGAGACGATCAGTCGGTGGCTCCGTCGACCAGGCCGAGGTCGTGGCTCAGGGCCTCGTGACCTTCCTCGTCGACGACGTCGAGGAGTCTTGCGGCCGACCGAGGATCGAGCATCCGATAAACGAACATCCACTGCTCGGCCGGGGCGAGTGGCATCTCGACGCCGTCGAGATGCCAGGTCCTGCCCGGACGATAGGGAAGTCGCACCGTCGAGTTGCCGACTTCGACGGCCAGGCCACCGATGCAATCGAGCGTCTCGGTCCCCCAGTGATGCACGCAACGCCACGCCGGGGTAAAAGGAGGTTCATCGGCACCGAAGACGGCCGGGATGCCGGTCAGTTCGTGAAGGAGTTTGGACAGTTCGTTGCGAGCCGCAGCGGGGAACACCAGGTCGATGGCATCGACCTCCCCGTCGAACCCGGACGCGAAGAGGAGCGCCCTTCCCCCAATCTGATAGGAGATGTCCGAGCGGTTGAAACGCTCGGCGATCGTCACGATGGCTCGTCTGGTCTCGGGTCGCACGAAAGAGGAGGATATCCCGCCGTGCGTCACTGCACGACCCCGGACGCACCTTGTCCCCGACCGGCCGGCCGGTAGTGTTGTGTCCAACCCCACCCCCCGTGGGGTAGGCACACTCCCGGAGGGATCGTGAAACTCGAGCACCACAGGTCAGCCATCAACCGGCTCAAGACCGTGCGCGGCCACCTCGACGCCGTCATCGGCATGGTGGAGGACCAGCGCTACTGCCCAGAGATCATGAAACAGGTCTCGGCGCTGCAGGGCTCCCTCGAGAAGGTGAACCGCGTGCTGCTCCAGAACCACGTCGAGACATGTGTCGTGCGGGCCGTCGACGAGGGCCGCAGCGCGGAGATCGTCGACGAATTGCTCGAAACCCTGCGGTACACCCCCGGTGTCACCGGACCCACTACGGCACACATGGAGGCCACATCATGACCGAACAGACCCTCTCAGTCCCCGAGATCCACTGCGATCACTGCAAGCACTCCATCGAAGGCGCCGTCGGGGCCCTCGACGGCGTCGACGCAGCCACAGTCGATGTCGCGACGGCCACAGTCACGGTCGCATACGAATCCCCCGTGACCATCGATGACGTGATCGCCGCAATCGAAAGCCAGGGGTACGAAGTCCCCACGCAGGGCTGAACCCGTGGCCGACTCCCCCATCGTCGAGACGCTCACCTTCGATGTCGAAGGCATGACGTGCGCGTCGTGTGCACTGCGCATCGAGCGCGTACTCGGGCGCCAGGAGGGGGTCGAGTCGGCCATCGTCAACTTCTCGGGCCAGGAGGCCAGGGTCGACATCGGACCCGACGCAGACATCGCCTCGCTCGAAGAGGCAGTGGCCCGACTCGGGTACTCGGCCACCAGGGTCACCGAGGACACCGACAGGAAGAGCATCGTCGAGCGCTATTCGGAGGAAGAGCAGTATCAGCGCCGCAACGTCCTCGCAGCGGCCCTCTTCACGGTGCCGGCGTTCCTGTTGAGCATGCTCGGCCCGGATGAGCAGTGGGTGACCGCCGCCGTGTGGGCCCTGGTCACACCGGTCGAGTTCGTCTTCGGCTGGCAGTTCCACCGCATCGCCGCGATCAGGCTGCGGTCGTTCGGAGCCAACATGGACACGCTGGTGTCAATGGGCACCCTCGCTGCCTACTGGTACTCCGTGTGGGCGTTCTTCACCGACAACGCGGTGTTCTTCGAGACGGCAGCAGTGATCATCACCTTCATCCTGCTCGGCAGGTTCTTCGAGGCGCGGTCCAAAGGCCGCGCCTCACAGGCGATCGCCCGCCTCCTCGAACTAGGAGCCAAGGAAGCCCACGTTCTCCGGGGCGGGGTCGAGACGACCGTTCCCATCGAACAGGTCGCACTCAACGATCTCATCGTCGTGCGGCCGGGCGAGCAGGTGCCCACCGATGGAGTCGTGGTCCAGGGTGGCTCGTCGGTGGACGAGAGCATGCTGACCGGGGAGAGTCGCCCGGTCGACAAGGTCGAGGGGGACGACGTCTTCGGAGCCACCATCAACCAGCAGGGCATCCTGACCGTGCGGGCGACCCGGATCGGCGCAGAGACGGCTCTCTCGCAGATAGTCCGCCTGGTCGAAGACGCTCAGGCGACCAAGGCGCCCATTCAGAACCTGGCCGACCGGGTCGCCGGCGTCTTCGTGCCGGTGGTGCTGCTCATCGCCACCGGGACCCTCATCGCGTGGCTGCTCATCGACGGGAGTGTCGAGAACGCCATGAGGTCGGCAGTGGCCGTGCTGATCATCGCCTGCCCCTGCGCTCTCGGCCTGGCGACCCCTACGGCAATCCTCGTGGGCAGCGGTCGGGGCGCCGAGTTGGGAGTCCTGTTCAAGAACGCCGATGTCTTCCAGCGATCCCACGATGTCGACACGGTCGTCTTCGACAAGACCGGGACGCTCACGCGAGGCGCAATGACGCTGTCCCGCATCGAGGCAGACGACCAGAGCACCGCTCTGTACCTGGCCGGGACCGTCGAGGCGGCGAGCGAGCATCCCGTCGGCAAAGCCGTGGCACTCGGAGCCGAAGAACGCGACATCGCCCTGGGTTCCGTCGAGGACTTCCGATCGCACCCGGGCATGGGCGTGTCGGGGACCGTCGACGGAATCGAAGTGGTCGCCGGCAAGCCATCGCTTCTCACCGACTCTGGCCTCATCATCCCGGACCCGGTGGCGGCGGCAATGGCGACCGTCGAGGCCGAAGGCGAAACGGCATTCCTGGCCGGGTGGGACGGCGAGGCCCGTGCAGTGCTTGCCGTGTCCGACACGCTCAGAGAGACCTCGAAACAAGCAGTCGCAGCACTCGCGGCCGACGGCGTCGACGTCGTGATGATCACGGGAGACAACGAAGCCACGGCACGCACCATTGCCGCTCAGGTGGAGATCGAACGGGTGCTCGCCGAAGTCATGCCGGCAGACAAGGCGACTGAAGTCGCCCGACTCCAGGCCGCGGGCGCCACGGTCGCGTTCGTCGGCGACGGGGTCAACGACGCACCCGCACTCACGGCTGCCGACCTCGGCATGGCGATCGGCACGGGGACCGGGGTCGCCATCGAGGCAGGCGATGTCGTCCTGATGTCCGGCGACCCTGCTCTCGTCGGTACGGGATTGCGCCTTGCCAGAGCCACATTCCGCACCATCAAGCAGAACCTGTTCTGGGCTTTCGCCTACAACACGGCCGCGATCCCTCTGGCAGCCGCCGGAATCCTGCACCCGATGATCGCCGCAGCGTCGATGGCGATGTCGAGCGTCTCTGTGGTCGGCAACTCGCTGCGCCTGCGCCGATTCGGGCGTTGAGCGGTCAGTCGTCCTCCCATGGGCGTTCCCATGGCTTGTTGGAGAACTGGGGCGGACGCCCGAGCGAGAAATCCAGCGTCCTGATGAACAAGAAGATGCCGCAGCCGATGAGCACCATCCCACCGAGCCTGCTCCAGGCGATCCCGAAGACCAAGTAGACCACTCCGTACCAGATGGTGACCACGGTGGCGATCAGCAACCCCACCACCATCGTCAGCTTGACCCATCCCGGCATCCTCACCATCGAAGCCTACCGGGAGGGTCGTCCATCCAGACGACTGACGACCTCACCTTTGCATTTGCGGTCAAGAAACGGAGGGGGGCCATCCATAAACTCGGTGGTGTGCTGACGATCTATGAGCAGATCCAACAATCGATCGACTTCATCGAGGCGCGCCTGGGTGACGGGTTGACGGCCCGGGAATCCGCCAGGGTGGCCGGGATGTCGCTGCGAGGGTTCCACCGGTACTTCCCTGCGCTGACCGGATACCGCTTCGGTGAGTACGTGAGGAAGCGACGGCTCTCGACCGCCGCCGATCGGCTCATGGCATCAGACATGAACGTCATCGAGATCGCCCTGCAGTCGGGCTACGACAGCCACCAGGCCTTCACCCGGGCGTTCAAGAAGGAGTTCGGAAGCCCGCCACTGCGTTTCCGCAACGGCCCTGGACAGGTTCCGAGAACACGGAAACTCGATCTCGTAGGAAAGGTGAACATGGGAGTACTGACCAAGACACTGCCCGACATGACCGTCGTGTGCTTCGACGGGTTCAAGCCGAACCCCGAAGACGAGGCAGGACGCAGGATGCAGGCATGGCTCGAAGCCAACCCGGATGCCACCGGATCACACAGGATATTCGGGTACAACATCGACCCGGAAGGCCGACTCGCCCACAACCCCGACAATGACGGATACCGGTGCAATGTGACCATCCCCGAGCCCTCGCTCCCACTCGACGGTGAGGTGGCGACCGCTGTGGTCGCTGCGGGCACCTTCGTGGTGACGAGCATCGAAGGCTCGTTCGAGGAGGATCCGCCGGGAACCTGGATCACCGCGGGCTGGATGCGCCTCCAGGAGATGGTGAAGTTGAACGGCCTCACGGTCCACCCATCGCATCGCTGGTTCGAGGAATGGCTCGAACCGACGACGCCGGGCCTCACCCGGATGGACCTCTACCTGGAGATCATCTAGGGCCCCTCGACCCTCGGTGGCTGCAGGCTCAGCCGGCCTCGAGTTCGTCTGTGATGGCGGCGAGTGACAGGGCCTCCTCCTCAGGGAGGATGGAGAGGGCGTAGCCCGAGTGGACAGTCACCCACATGCCGGGTTCGACTCCGTCGAGCATGGCGAGGCTGACCCTTCGGAGAGATCCACCCATGTCGACCGTCGCCGAGGCGGACACATCAGTGCCCTCCACGACCATGACCCTGCCGAACACAGCGAGGCACATCAGGGGCCGCCGGCGACGTCGATGGACACCAGGAGGAGGTCCTGGGCATATGGGTCATCCAGAGCGGCATCACCCTCGGGACCGTTCACTATGACCAGGGCTGCTCCTTCGAGCAGGGTCCCGTCCACGACGGCTGCGAAGTGCTCCTCGAGCGACTCGGCCGATATGTGACACAGAGCGCCGCGGCGCACCGTCACCTGTTCGACAATCGCACCGCCCGACACCTTTTCCGCCTTGGAAATCAGGTCGGCTATCAGAGTTGCTTCATGCACCGGCCACCTCCTCACACACCATGCCGGCAGCCAATCTGGCTCCATCGGCCACTTCGCCGGTGAGTTGCGCTCCAGGGGCAAACGACACCACTTCGATGCCGTAGACGACCAGGCGGTCGGGAAGCCTCCCGAGTGCCCTGGCCAATTCCACCGCTTCGCCCGCGCCGACCGAGTGGGTCGACGCCAGCCTCATCGATGCCGGGAGCGGGACGACCGTCGCATCGAATCGCTCCACCGCCCCGGGAGGGCACCCCGACACCATCGCATCGACCAGGACGGCGAGAGACGCTCCATCCCAGCGATCCATGAGGACGGCAGGGTCACCACGATCGGCCACCGCAGTGACCCCGGGGGCGCACGCTTCGGCGACCATCCCGGCCACTACCGGTCCCACACCGTCGTCGCCGCGATCGGGGTTGCCCACCCCGATCACGACAACAGGGCCCTCAGCCACGGTCTATGTCCAGGCGGAGGAAGTGGGTAGCGCATGAGATGCACGGGTCGTAGTTGCGGATCGACTGCTCGAGTCGCCACTGCAGGTCGTCGTCAGACAGTTCGAGATTCGCCTCGAGCACGGCCCGCAGATCCGACTCGATGGTCGGTTGGTTCTGCGCCGTCGGCGGGACGATCTGCGCCTCGACGATGAGGCCTTCGCTGTCGATCTCATACCGGTGATAGAGGAGGCCGCGCGGTGCCTCGGTTGCGCCGTGCCCGATGCCCGCCTTCGGGATGACCGGCACGGAGGCAACCTTTGGTGCCTCGTATGCGTCGATGATCCGCAGAGCCTCCTCGATGGCGAAGACCGTCTCGACGGCCCTCACGACGATGCTCTGGAACGGATTGTTGACGACCGGCCCGATGCCTGCGTCCTCTGCGGCCTTGCGGGCGAGGGGAGACAACAACTCGTAGTTGTTGGCGTACCTGGCCAGCGGTCCGACGTGATATGCGCCACCGCTCTTAAGCCAGCCCTGCAGAGCGTTGGACCGCTCCACATGCTCCTCACGGAAGTAGTCGTTCCACTCGGAGATGTCGATATCGAGACCCTTGCTCGACACGATCCTGCCCTCGTTGAACGGGTACTCGGAGGGATGCCGGAGCGAGACGAACTCGAAGTCCATCTCGATCTGGGGCGTGGGAAGCCCGGCAACTACACCGACGCTCTTGATCGCAGCGTCGCGGCACCATTCCAGTTCCTCGACGAGGGACTGGAGGTCGGCGCGGCTCGGCACGCTGTAGAAGCCGCCGAGCTTCACGTTGATCGGGTGGATCTCACGGCCGCCGAGCACCTGAACCAGGCGGTTACCCGCCTTCTTCATGCGAAGGGCCATCTCGACCAACTCGCGATGGTCGGCCGCCATGTGGATTGCACTCTCGTACCCGAGGAAATCGGGTGCGTGGAGCATGAACACATGCAGGACGTGGCTCTCGATCCACTCGCCGCAATACAGCAAGCGGCGCAATTCGCGCAGCATCCCATCCACCGTGACTCCGGCCGCCATCTCCATCGCGTGGGCCGATGACATCTGATAGGCCACCGGGCAGATCCCGCAGATACGCGCAGTGATGTCGGGGGCCTCGAAGAATCTGCGACCGCGCAGGAATGCCTCGAAATAGCGGGGTGGCTCGAAGATGCCGAACTCGACCTCCTCGATGGTCCCATCTCGGACGACCACTTTCATCGACCCCTCGCCCTCTACGCGGGCGAGGTAGTCGACATTGATCGTGCGAGGCTCACTCTGTGGCGGCGATGGCATCACTGGCCTCCCTGAAAGGCTCTGCATAGGCGTTGTAGGTTCTGAGGGCACGGACCACATCTGAGCTCTTCACCCCCATCTCCATCCACTTCCCGGTCAGTGACGCGGCATTGACCGACTCCATCGGCCCGAAGCAGCCAAAGCAGCCGCGCTCGTATGCCGGGCAGAGTCCGTTGCAGCCGGCCTGAGTGATCGGTCCGAGGCACGGGATCCCCTGGGCAACCATCACACAGGGGGTTCCACGGCGCTTGCACTCGACACAGACGCTGAACGACGGGATGTTCGGCCGTCGTCCGTGCAGGAGTGCACTGACGACCTCGATGAGTTGCTCCTTGCTGATCGGACAGCCGCGCAATTCGAAGTCGACCTCGACGTGGTTCTTGACCGGCGTCGAAGTCGACAGCGTTTCGATGTACTGCGGGTTGGCGTACACGTAGCTCGTGAAGTCACGGACGTCCTTCCAGTTCCGCAGTGCCTGGATGCCGCCTGCGGTCGCGCAGGCGCCAATGGTCACAAGGAACTTGGAGTCCCTCCGCACCTCACGGATCCGCTCGGCATCGTGGGGAGTGGTGATCGACCCCTCCACCAGCGATACGTCATACGGCCCCGGGGTGATGTCTCGCGACGCCTCGGCAAAGTTGGCGATCTCGACGGCCTCCGCGACCGCGAGCAAATGGTCCTCAGCGTCGAGCAGGCTCAACTGGCAGCCATCGCAGGAGGCGAACTTGAATACCGCCAAGCGCGGTTTGTCACTCATGTCACACCTCCCTGATGTCGAGTAGATCGCCGATGTCGTCGTAGGTGAACACGGGCCCGTTCTTGCACACGAACGCAGACCCGAATTGGCAGTGCCCACAGAAGCCGACGGCACACTTCATGTTGCGCTCCATGGAGAGATAGACCATCGACGGTTGGATGCCGCGGGTCACCAACTCCCTCCCGGTGAAACGCATCATGATCTCTGGCCCACAGACCATCGCCACAGCGTTGTGCGGGTCGAATGGCGCCCTGCCGATGAGCTTGGTCACCACACCGACCGAGCCGTGCCAATCGCGGCCGGCTGCATCGACGGCCACGAGGACGTCCATGTCGAAGCGTCCACGCCACTCCTGCAACTCCTGTTGGAACAGGATGTCGCGGGGGGTCCTGGTGCCGTAGAGCAGCACCACGCGGCCGTAGTCGTTGCGGTTGTTGAGCACATGGAGCAGCGCGGGCCGGAGTGGAGCGAGTCCGATACCACCGGCCACGAGCACGACATCGTGCCCGACGGCCTGTTCGACCGGCCAAGAGTTGCCGAACGGCCCTCTCATGCCGACGACGTCACCTGCTCGCAGGTTCCGCAGCGACTTGGTCACCGCGCCGACACCTCTGATGGTGTGGACCAGCGACTCGGGATAGGCGGGATCTCCGCTGATGGAGATGGCCACCTCACCCACACCGAACTGGTACAGCATGTTGAACTGGCCCGGCTGGAACGAGTAGCCCGCCGGTGCCGCGAGCCGCAGCCCGAAGGTGTCTTCTGTCACATCCCATTGCGCCGTCACCTTGCAGGGCACCGGAGCCATGGGGTCGATTTGGGTTGATTCAGGAATGGTCTGCATAGAGATCCAGTAGTTGGAGTCGGGTCGCGTTCAGCCGACGGACGACGAGCCGAGAGAACTGGAAGAGCACTTCGTACCCGAGTTCACGGTCTGTGTCCATGTACTCCCGGAGCTTCACCCCATCGAGTTGAACCGCCTCGGTCTCAGCACGAACGTGAGCGTCGAATGTCCACCGATACGGTGGGAACAGCCACGACCACCCGAGCACGTCGCCCTGACCGAGGGTCTGGAGCACCTTGGCATCACGGCCGGGTGAGTGAGCCTCGACGGCGACGATGCCGCACATGATCAGATAACAGTTCTCCGACACGCCTCCCTCTCGGAAGATCTTGGTGCCGGGCTCCCAATGGACGGTGCCGACAGCACACTCGGAGAGTCGCTCTTGTGCGGACTCGGAGAGGTCGATCACAAATGGGTGTGACCTGAGATCAATCGGTGTCTCAGACATGGGTTGCCTCCTTCGCCGCCGCGGCGAGCGCCGCGGCCTCGACGGTGATATCGATGCCGACAGGGCACCAGGTGATGCAGCGGCCGCACCCGACACAGCCCATTTCACCGAACTGGTCCACCCAGGTCGAGAGCTTGTGCGTCAGCCACTGCCGGTATCGGGCGTAGGTGCTCGGACGCAGCGAGCCACCGTGGATGTACGAGAACTCCTCGTTGAAGCACGAATCCCAACGACGGACCCTCTGAGCTTCCAACCCGGCGAGATCGGTCTCGTCCTCGACGGTCGCACAGAAGCAGGTGGGACACACCAGAGTGCAGTTGGCACACGCCATGCATCGCTTGGCGATCTCGTCCCACCGGGGGCTCTCCATGCTCGCCTTGATCGCCTCGGGCAGGCCCTCGGTGTCGAGACCGCGACCCATCCGATCTGCGGCGTCGACGAGCAAATTCTCGACCCGGACCCTCTCATCATCCGAAGCCGGAGCCGCTCCGAGTTGGGCAAGGACCTCCTGGCCTGCGTCGGACCCCGGTTCGGCGAGGAACCAGTGCTCCTCGTCATCGATGACCTCGGTGACGGCTATGTCATAGCCCTTCGATGCCCTCGGGCCGGTTCCCATCGACGTGCAGAAGCAGGTGCCTCCTGGCTCCACACAGTTGACGACGACGGAGAAGACCCCTTCGCGCCGGTCTCCGTAGACGCCATCCCTGTACCCGTTGAGGAAGACCTTGTCCTGGATGCCGATGGCAGCGAGATCGCACGGGCGAATCCCGATGAAGGCCACCGGCGTGGGCGCTTCGGGTTTCCGGGTCGCAAAACTCCCGTCGGCAGTGCGCTCCCCTTGCCAGACGGGAACCCCCGTCGCATGGAGAAACGGCTTGGCCGAAGATGGTCCGACCACGTAGCCAAACAGTGCCTCATCGTCCCGAGCCGTCAGGCGATACCGCCCTGGGGTCTGCTCATCGGAGATTCCGACGGGCAGGTCGGCTGTTGACGAGAGGTCACCGAGGACTACTGCGCCACTGCGAACGACCGGGCCGACGACCCGGTGTCCGCGACCCTCGATTACCCCGATCATGGCGTCGATTGCTGCCCGATCGAGGATCACTGGTGCTGTTGTCATCTATGCCTCCAACCACGAACGTACGTCGGAAGCGCACAGCCACCTAGGGACGAAGGCCCTAGTGCAAAGGGCCGGGAGACTCGCTTGTGAGAAGTTTCACAATGTCACACGGGACCGATGCGATCCAACTGGGGTCCAACGGCCTCTGCCCATCCGTTTTCCCACTGTCGATGCTGCGGCCATAACCTAACGGGTCTGATCCGATGAAACGCAACAACAGATCGCAGCGAGGCCGCAGGTGACGTCAGGACCTGTGATGTTTGCCAGGTATGCGCTGCCGCCCAATCGGCACGGCTACTGCGGGCCCGACGACCCGGGCGCGCTGTTCGACACCGCCGTGGCCGGACCGGACGCTGAGATCGAGGCCCTCGCCAAGGCGTTCGATGGGGCCTGGCCCTACCTGGAGCTCATCGCGACGGCCAACCGGATCGCCGACCCTCTCGATACCCGGGTGGTCGAGGCCTACTGGGTCGGCAACGCCCTCCTGTGGAGGGTCGACATGCAGACAATGGGGAACAGCCTCGAAGAGCGCTTCAAGTCCAGAGCCGGCATGAACTGGGGTGTCATGTCCGAGTCGATCCCCGCCGGCGCATCTCCCCACCACTCCTATCACGTGTTCGGCGTGTACCCGTGGGTCGGGCTCCTGAAATCGGGGCCCACCGAGCATCCGATGAAGGTGCTCGATGGGTGCCGGATTCGTTGGGGCATGGTCGTGTCCGTCGACGGCGACACGGCCGTCGTTCGATCCCGACCGCTCACCTACAGCGGCCGCCGACTCGGGTACGGGAACCCGGTCGAGGAGATCGTGACATGGGCTTCCGGCGGCACGGCGCTCATCGAGGAACCGAAGCCGGGTGAAGTGGTCGCCCTGCATTGGGACTGGCTCTGCGACCGGCTCACACCGACGCAGTTGTCCAACCTGAGGTGGTGGACCCAGCGCCACCTCGATCTCGCCAACGACCTGCCGCGGCCCGGACCGGCGTCGATCCTGGACTGACTCCGGGACCGATCGCAACACCGCACCGCTAGTAGCCTCGAACCCATGGACCCCGTCCACAGATTCGACCGCCCCACCCTCAAATCCCCGCGAGCCGTCCTCGCATTCGAGGGATGGAGCGACGCGTGTGAAGCAGCATCTGGAGCGGCCGCCTATTTGACCGGCGACACCAACCCGTTTGCACTCATCGACTCCGAGGAGTTCTTCGACTTCCAGGCACGCCGTCCCACGATCGAGATCGTCGCAGGTGGGACGCGCCGTCTCGTGTGGCCCTTCACGCGCTTCTTCGCCGTCGATACCGGCGGCACCTATGACCTCATCACAGTGATGGGTGAGGAGCCCAACCTGAGATGGAAGACCTACACCCGCCATGTGACCCAGGTGCTGGCCGATAACGACGTCGACCTGGTGGTCACCCTCGGGGCGTTCATCGGGCAGGTGACCCATGCCGCGCCCGTGCCCATATTCGGAGTTGCAACCGATCCTCGAATGCTCGACACATTCGGAATCGAGTCATCTCACTACGAAGGCCCCACCGGCATCACCGGCGTGATGCTCGAAGCCTGTAGAGAGATGGGAATCCCGGCACTGAGTCTCTGGGCGGCCACACCCCACTACCTCGCCGCCAATCCCAACCCCGCCGCAATGCTCGCACTGCTGGAGACTGCCGCACCGATACTCGACTCGGGCATCGACGTCTCAGAACTGGAGCAGGTAGCCGCCGAGTTCACCGCCCAGGTGGAGGAGGCCCTCGAGGAGAACGACGAGTTGGCCGCCTACGTTCGGCGCCTCCAGGAAGCCGATCCCACGGCGATGCCATTGAACCCCGGCGAGAGCGAAAGGCTGATCACCGAGATCGAGCACTTCCTCCGCAGCCGGGAGCGTTAGTGCCCCGACCACAAACGTTTGCCGCGTTCACGACGG
>JABMPV010000301.1 GCA_013202595.1 bacterium | reverse complement strand
GTTGCATTCTCTCTGGCTCCCGTATGGTGCCTGTCACCGGTGCTGACGTCGAGACCGGCGAATTCTCACTGTCGATGCCGGTCCCGGCGTAGCCCTCCAGCATCGCGATCCGGTCCGGTCCCGAGACCGCGGCACGGTCGGCCCACACGTGGACCGACAGGCGTAGCGACGACGGGTCGCGACCGATCTCCTCGCACCTCGCATGGATGGTCGGAATCGCCTCGGTGATGCCGGCCGGGGTCTTGCCGTCCATGTTGAGTTCGTCTGCGAAGCGGACGGCCAGCCGCCAGGTCACGTTGGGTCCGTTGCCGCCCACCATGATCGGCACTCTGGGCTGCTGGAGGCCGCGTGGCTCGTTGATGGCGTCGGTGAAGGTGACGCTCGGTGTGGCGACGCTCGCCCTGCCCGGACCCAGCATCGCCGTGATGATCTCGAGGTGGTCACGCAGGGTCGCCAGGCGCTCCTTCGCCTCCGGGAAGCCGTACCCGTAGGCCTCCCACTCGTCGCGCTTCCATCCCGCGCCGATGCCCAGTTCCATGCGGCCGCCGGAGATCACATCCATCGTCGAGATCATCTTCGCCGTGAGCCCCGGGTTGCGGAACGCCGTGCAGATCACGATGTGGCCGATCCGGACTCGATTGGTGAGCGCGGCGAGCGCGGCCAGTGACGTGAACGATTCGAAGGTGATCTCGTCGGTCGGATCGGGGATGGTGTGGTAGTGATCGAAGAGCCAGATCGACTCGAACCCGAGGTCCTCGGCCTGGCGGGCCACCGCCACCGTCCGCTCCCAGGCTTCGGCAGGATCCCACCCGTCGTACTCGCCCTGCCATCCCTGAGGGACGATGACCCCGATATCCATGCCTGCTCCCATCGAGTGTGAACCCCGAAGACTACGGGAACCGGCTGTGGCTATCGGCCTCCTCCTTCCGCCATTTGTCGTCCGCCCTCCGCCGACCGACGACTGATGACCAACCCGTGATGACCTCCTCCCACGGGTACCCTCGGATCATGAACGGTGCGTATCTGCGATTCACGGCGTTGTTCGTCGCCGTTGCCGTGCTGCTCGGTGCGTGCAGTGACGTCGACACCACGGATCTGGAGGCGCGGCTGACCGCTGCCGAAGAGAGGATCGCCGAACTCGAATCGGCCCTGGTCACGACGACCACATCCACGTCCACTACCTCGACCACAGAGCCACAAGGCGTGTTCGCACCACCGGTCATCGGCCTCACTCTCGACAGGGCGGCGAGCGTCCTGGTCGACGCCGAACTCGAGTGGATCGTCGCCGAACGCGACATCACCTCGGGCGAACCACATGGCACGGTCCTGGATCAGCTTCCCGGCGGCCGGGTTGCTGCCGGGTCGACCATCGGGCTGATCGTGGCGGTCGATCCCGGCGTGCGGGCGCTCGGCGAGGTGTCGAGGGAGCAAGTCGATGATGCCGCCGATCTGGTGGCGGCCATCGAGGCAGCCAATACCGCATGGGACGAGAACGGGGCGGGGTACGGAGCCACGCAGACCGCGTTCTCGGAGTCGGCGCGTGCGCTCGATGTGCTGATCGCTGCTGTTGTCGATGCGAAGCCACCGGCCGATTACGAACAGGGCTGGCAGGATCGCCTCGATGCCCTTCAGGCCCTTGCCGACGCTGCCGACGAGGTCATCGCCGGCCTGGCGGCATCGGACGACGGGACCAGGCGGCGCGAGGCATTACAGATTCTGATGGACGCCCACGCCGCCCACGCCGAGGCAGCAGCCACCTTCGTCGCCTCGACACATCTCGCACTGTTGGAAGAGGGCGAACCACAGGAGTGATCGGCCTGCCAGAATCGACCCATGGCCGAAACCCGTATCGAAGAGCAGATCGATCAGCGTCTTTCGGAAGGGGACGGCGATCACGATCGGTTCGCCCACTACGTCCGCAAGGAAGACATCGTGCGCAGCAATGTCGAAGGCGTGCCGGTGCAGGCCCTGTGCGGGAAGATGTGGATTCCCAATAGGGACCCGAACCGGTATCCGATCTGCCCGACCTGCATCGAGATCAAAGCCCGGATCTTCGGATCCTGATCGATATGGATCCTGCCGAGGTCGTCCCCTTCATCGAGGCCGCTCTCGATGGGATGCTCGACATCGCAGCGACGCTGGGTGACGGCCTGATCAACGAGCGCCCCGATCTCCGTGGTGCCAACAGCCCCTATGTGATCCTGCATCACTGCGTGGGTGTCACCGATTGGTGGATCGGGGCGATGATCGGCGGGCGCACTCACCACAGGAACCGCGAGGCCGAGTTCACCGCAATGGGGACCGTTGCCGACCTCCAATCTGCGGTGGCCGGTGTTCGGGAGCGGATCGCCGGCGATCTGGCCGGCATCGAACCCTTGACTCCCATCGAGTATCCCGAACGCGTTCCCGAAGGGTCGATCGCACGGGGGTGGACCCAGGCAGCCGCACTCGTCCACACACTCGAGGAACTCGCCCAGCATCGCGGCCAGATGGAACTCACCAGAGACATGCTGCTCGCCGAACGAGGAGACACCACATGAAGAAGGTTGCCGATGGCATCCACCGACTCGGGTCGAGGCATCACAATTTCTATGTGATCGTCGACGGCGGGAGGGCCACGGTGATCGACACCGGGGGCCGCCGGGAGTGGAAGAAGGTGGCGAAGGGCCTGAGCGGCCTCGGCCTCGGTATCGGCGACGTCGAGGTGGTGCTCATCACCCACGGCCACTCGGACCACATCGGCGGTGCCGCAGATGCCATCAGGAACGGTGTCGATGTGAAGGTCCACGAGGACGAGGTCGGTCGGGTCACGGGCACGTCATCCCGCCGGCAGGTCCGTCCGACCGAACTGCCGCTCTGGAAGCCCTCGGTGATGGCCTTCATGGTGTCCATGATCCGGGCCGGTGCCGACGGGTTTCCCGAGATCGGTCATGTCGACACCTTTGCCGACGGCGAAGTGCTCGACGTCCCCGGTCGGCCGCGCGCCATCCACACGCCGGGGCACACCGAGGGCCACAGCGCATTCCATGTCGAGGAGCGAAGGGTGCTGTTCACCGGTGACGGATTGGTGACCACCGACCTCCTCACGGGCAGGGACGGCCCGGCGATCCTCGACTCCCGGTTCCACAAGGATGTCGATGAGGCGCGGCGGTCGCTTCATCGACTCGCCGGGCTTGCCACCGATCTCCTGCTCCCCGGGCACGGTGACCCGTGGCGAGGGAGCATCGACGACGCGATCGGGCGGCTCGAAAGCGTCACCTGACTGCGTCGTCGAGGGCGCGCTCGATGCGCTTCTCGCTGACCTTGCCCCTCGTCCCGAGGTGCTGAGCGAAGAGGCTGACCCGCAACTCCTCGATCATCCACGCGACCTCGATCAGGTCGGGCGTCATCCCGATGGCGTCGGCGAAGCGATCGAGTTCGGCGTCGAGGCGTCTGATGCGCTCCATCGTCTCTGCGTCCTTCTTCGGCTGCTCGGGTAGGCGCCCCAGACGGATCTCGATGGCCGACAGGTATCTGCCGACGTCGGGGACCCGACCGGCCCCCACTCCCGAGAGAGAGCCTGGATAGACGAAGCGATTGATCTGATCGACCATGTCGGCGACTGCCTCGGGGAATCGCTCCTGGGCGCCGCCGAGGCCGATTTGCACCGAACCGAGGGTTTCGAGAGCGGTGATCGATGAGCGGCCGACCTCGGTGGCGACGTCGGTCAGCTGATCTCTCGCCGCGGTCACCAGCCGATCGAAGTCGAGAGCGTTCTCCGGCGGTCCGCCGGCCTCGGCTATCACGGCGCCGATCGATGCCATC
>JABMPV010000300.1 GCA_013202595.1 bacterium | reverse complement strand
GTCATCCGGCAAGGACGCAGGACGTGGACGCACTTCACCGTGCGTCGAGGACGAGGACACAGCCGGGGGCGTCATCTGGCCGTCGTGAACGCGGCAAACGTTTGTGGTCGGGGCACTAGCGTCCCGGCGCCGGTGTTCGCGGCTCTGAGAGCGGCCGGCGCCGGAGGTTGCGTACTCGTTCTCGACGAACGATTCGACGGGAGCACCGGGGGTCGGCGGTAGGACACCTACCATGGCCCGGTGATCGATGTAGCCCTTCTCAGAGACAATCCAGAGGCTCTCGCCGACTCGCTTCGGCGTCGCTTCCTCGATATCGACGTCCCCTCGCTCGCATCTCTCGATGAGGAGCGCAGGCGGGTGCGCGTCGCCGCGGAAGACCTGCGCGCCGAGCAGCGCCGCCGCGGCAAGGAGATAGCCACTCTCTCGGGTGATGAGAAGCAGGAGGCGATCGCAGCCGTCGCCCGCATCGCCAACGACTACAAGGACAAACTCGTCGCGGCGGACGCACTCGACGCGGAATTCGAGGCGGAGTGGGTGAAGATGCCCAACCCGGCTCACGCGAGCGCCCCGGTCGGCCACACCGATGAGGACAACATCGAGATAGAGCGCATCGGGGAGCCGGTGGCCCCCGACTTCGAGGTCCTGGACCACCTCGCCATCGGTGAGGCGCTCGACATCATCGACGCCGAGCGCGGTGCGAAGGTTTCCGGTTCGCGTTTCGCCTATCTCAAGGGCGCGGCGGTCCTATATGAGTTCGCTCTCGTGCGCTGGGGTCTCGATGTGCTCTCGGGTCACGGGTTCACCCCCGTGGCGCCCCCGATCCTCGTGCGTGAAGACGCCCTGTTCGGAACCGGCTTCCTGCCAGGGGCTCGCGACCAGGTGTACGCGGTGGGAGTCGCCGACGGCGAAGGCGGCTTCGAATCGGACGGCCTCTACCTTGCGGGGACTGCAGAGATCCCACTCGCCGGCCTGCACATGGACGAGATCCTCGAGGAGGCCGACCTCCCCAGGCGCTACGTCGGCTTCTCGACGTGCTTTCGGCGCGAAGCCGGCACCTACGGCAAGGACACGCGGGGCATCTTCAGGGTGCATCAGTTCGACAAGTTGGAGATGTTCGCGTACGTCACACCCGATCAGTCGTGGGATGAGCACGAATACCTCCTCGAGCGCGAGCGTGAGATCGTCGATGCGCTGGAGATCCCCTATCGCATCGTCAATGTCTGTACGGGCGACCTTGGCGATCCTGCAGCGAAGAAGTACGACATCGAGGCCTGGTTCCCCGGCCAGAACGCGTATCGGGAGATTACGTCGTGCTCCAATACGACCGACTTCCAGGCGCGGCGCCTGCGGATCCGGTACCGCGACGAACAGGGTGACAATCGGCTCGTGCACACGCTCAACGGCACGGCGATCGCCGTGGGACGCACGCTGATCGCACTGCTCGAGAACCACCAGCAGGCCGACGGCAGCGTGCTGATCCCCGCTGCCCTCCAGCCCTACCTGGGGACCGACCGGATCGGCCCGTGAGCGGCGGCGAAGTCTTCACGAGGATCGCCAGGCGATACGACACCCTCAACAGGATCCTGTCCTTGGGCCGCGATGACGACTGGCGGCGCAGCGCCATCCGCCATCTCCCTTCCGGCCGGGTGCTCGATCTCGGTGGCGGGACCGGTGCGGCCAACCGGGACTTCGGGGACCGTGAGGTCGTGGCACTCGACCCTTCGCCCGAGATGCTCGCCCTCAATCCGGAGATGCGGAAGGTCGTCGGGGTCGGCGAGCACCTTCCGTTCGATGACGGGTCGTTCGACGCGGTGTTCAGTGCCTATGTGTTCCGCAACCTGACCTCGGTTCCCGGGACGCTCGGCGAGATCCACAGGGTGCTGCGACCGGCAGGAGCGGCGGCGATCGTCGACCTGGGGAGACCCGAGTCGTCCTGGAAGGCCCGCATGCACCGGGCGGGGACGGCAGTGGTGCTCCCGGTGGCCGGGGCGATGGTGGGGGCGCTCGGTGAGTATCGCTATCTCCACAAGAGCCTCGACAAGCTTCCCCAACCCGCCGAGTTGTACGCCGACGCCTCGCTCGAAGTCGAGCGGATCTGGCGAATGGGACCGCTCGGATTCGTCTACGGAGTCGTGCTGCGCAAGGTTTAGATCGATCCCGGACGAGCGCGTTCAGGGGTGATCGTGCACCCCGCCCTCGAACCGCGGAACACGGCGCGTTCCGGGCCACAGACTCCAACCAGGC
>JABMPV010000299.1 GCA_013202595.1 bacterium | reverse complement strand
GGGTGCCGGAGATCGAAGAGCAGGACACGGCGGACCCGATCTACTGCATCGACCACGGGACGTTCAAGCTGTACTGCCGGCAGGGTGTCTACCTTCGGGAGTCGAAGCCGGCGACGGCGCCGAACCAGCACAACACGTCTGTGGTCTTCGTCGACCTCAGCTACCAGTACCTGTGTCTCAACCGCAGGGCGAACGGAGTCCTCTACAAGGTGTAGTACCGGGTCGTAGACGTTTGGCAACGGAACGAGACGAATGGAGGAACCGGAATGCCTGTCATACAATACGCGGGCAAGAACGATGGTCGCGGACCGAGTCCGGCCATCTGGTCGAAGATCAACACCGCCCTCATGGACGAGGATCCCAACCACGGGATTCACTTCTTCGACGACTTCGAGAACTTCGGAGACAACACGGAGAACGACGCGACGGCGAGGTATCACAGTCAGATCGACGCCGGCGGAACCATCGTGCAGACGGATTCGGTGGACGGCAGGATCCAACTCCTGACGGACGCCGGGGCCGACGACGGCCTCGTGATGGGCCTGGCCGCGAACCTCAGCGGCTTCGCAAACATCGTCGAGAACAGCAACCGCAAGGTCGCCTTCGAGGGCAGGGTGCTGTTCGGCGAGGCGATACTGGGCCAGTCCTTCTTCCTCGGGCTCATCGAGATGGGCAAGATAGTCGCAGACACGATCCTCGTGGACGCAGGCGGCGCTGTCGACGACGAGAACTACGTCGGGTTCAATGTCCTGGAAGCCGATCCCAACGGGATCAGCGCGGTTCACCGGGGTGGAGACACGGCGGAGGTCGTTATCAAGGAAGAGGCGCAGGTCATCACTGCCGCCACGAACTACAAGCTCGGCCTCTTCTTCGACGGTCGGAAGACGATCACGTTCTACGTGGACGGCGAGTCGGTGGGCACAGCGCAGACCGACGACACGGACTTCCCGGATGACACCGTCCTGGGTCCGGTCATCGCCTACAAGGAGCACAGCGGGTCCGCGGAGTACGTCGAGATGGACTGGTGGCGCGCCGCGTACCAGGGCACAGGCTGGTAGTAGACTGCTCGCGCTTGGGGTGCCCTGCCGAGGGGTGGGGCACCCTGGACGCTTTCCGACGTGAGAGGAGACCACGTGAACGCACAGAATCGGAAGGAACTCAGACTACTCTGCGGTGGAGACATTCCGCCATCGGTCGAGGCCTATTTCATCGAGGCCGCGGCCGCGCTTCGTCGTCTCAAGGGTGGTGAGTTCCAACCTGGGACACTGGTGCTTCTCTGGATGCAAGCGATACGCGAGGACGAGGCGTTGGCTGCCCGTCTGAGCGACGAGGGCAAGGTCACGCAAGCCAACTGGGCCAAGACGAAACTGGTCCGTATCCCTGGCGAGACGAAGCCAGGCCCGGTGCTTGTCAACGAAGACAAGGAGGTGACCGTGGACTGGGCCGGCCTCAACAGGCACGGCAAGTTCGTCCAGGTCGATCCGAACTCGGAGTGTCACCTGCTCATAAGCATCGACGACCTGAAGGGCGATGTGCAGTCGATTCCGATGCACCGCGTCCGCTTGACACTGGACGTGCCCAAGCAGGAGGAGTAGACGATGGCTTCCACTCTGGAGATGAGCTACGCTGAACTGGTCATCCGGGTCGGGGACTTCCTCGGCCTCGGACGTGACGCGACGGCATGGTCAACCGACGACGGCAACCGTGTCGATGGCTATATCGAGAGTGGCTACCGATCGTTTCTTTACCCACAGAACGTGGGCAAGCAGTACGCTCACGAGTGGAAGTTCCTGCACCCTATGGACAGCGTGACGATGATTACCTCGACCGCGCTGACAGGGACGTTGACGTTCACGGACGAAAGCACTGCGGTGACGGGCTCCGGGACATTGTTCACGACCGAACTCTCGGTCGGAGACACCGTGAAGCTCGACGACAACGACACATGGTACACCGTGGCGAGCATCACGAGTGCCACGGCGCTCGTCTTGAAGACGGAGTTTGACGGGACCACAGCTTCTGGCGACGGGAGCAGCGGCCCGGAGTACCGGTACACCATGGACGCTGACTTCACCGGCATCGAGGGAGCAATGACGTACTTCCCCGGCGACGGCTTCAAGGGTCCACTACAGGTTGGCGAGGGTCAGATTCGCGCCATGAGGCAGAGCAGCGCCAACGTGGCATCGGGTCGGCCGACGCACTTCGCTATCCGGTGGCTCGAGGCGACGGGCGAGGCCACGCACCGGGCGGAGCTCATCTTCTACCCGACTCCGAACGACACCTACGTGCTGAACTTCCCGAAGCAGATGATTCCGAACGCACTGTCGGCGACCTACACAACCCCGCTCGGGGGGGCCGTGCATTCCGAGACCGTGCTGGAACTCTGTCTCCGAGCCGCCGAACTGGGGCTGGACGACGAGCGAGGCATTCATCACCAGACAGCCATGGAGCTTCTGGAGACGAGCATAGCGCACGACAGGCGGCTCACCTCACCGAGCACCCTGGGGTACAATGGCGACCGCTCCGGCTACGTGACAGCATCACGGATCGTCGATCCAGTCACAGTCTACGGAGATGCGCCGTAGGAGGTTCATATGGCGAATCCCACGACCACACAGGCGAACCCACTGGAGATGCCAGCGGTGGTCTTGACATCGACCACCCCGGTCACGGTCTACCTCAACCCGAATCTCGTCTACGAACTCACGCACTTGGGCGTCGATGCTGGCGCCGCCGACACCAACGACAGCGTGATGATCGGGTGCGAGGGGACGACGGCGGCGCACAGCGAGGGCGACCGCAAGCTGATCCTGCTGGACCTCGCAACCGTGAAGGTGTTCGGCGTCTCGGTGATAACACTCGACGCCGTGGGGAACGATCCCCTGGTGAACATACAGCCGCTGCCGCAATAGGAACCAAGACGAAGGGAGCCCATCATGGGCGGTAAGAACTGGGAACGACTGCAACGAGCAGCGACAGGTGACGCCGAGAGCGTTGTGCTCACACTGGGCGATGACGAGAAGATCGGCTTCGGTGGTGTCACCGGCGGTGACGTATTCGCAAGGTGGGATGGCTCGATCTTCGAGTTCCTCCCCGAGACGGACGACACCGGTGCGTTCAACATCGGTGACGGGACGTACGACATGGACTTCAAGGTGTTCATGGATTCGACGGCGGCCTACTTCGAGGTCGACCAGAGCGCGCAGCTCGTGAGCATCGTCGGCGGGTACATGACCATCGGCACGACCGGGTCGCCGACGACGCAGACCGCCACCGGCACCAAGGCGTTCGGCGTCTACACGACCTGCGCCTCGACGACCGGCAACTTCGAGCCCGTCCTGTTCGAGACTGCGGTCACGGCGGCCACGCAGACAGGAGGCCGGGTCAAAGCCTATCTGAGCGTCGAAGCCGCGATGGGCGGCTGGTCCAACGCCTTCAAGGGCGAGGTCGTCTACACCGCAGCCGGCAGCACTGCGGGCATGGGCTCGGCGATCTGCGCGGAGATGACGCTGAGCGCAGGGACCACGGCCGGCACCTACGCTCCCCTGGAAGTCGAACTCACCGTGGGCGCGAGCGGGAGTCTCGGCACGAAGACATCTCTCATGTACTTCAACATCGGCAGCGCCGGCGCAGCGACGTTCGACACGGGCGGGTACTTCTTCCAGATCGGTGACGGCATCACGGCGGCGGCGGGGAAGTTCTGCTCGGCGACCTACCAGACGCTCAAGTGC
>JABMPV010000298.1 GCA_013202595.1 bacterium | reverse complement strand
CCGTCGTGAACGCGGCAAACGTTTGTGGTCGGGGCACTATCTCCACACGAACCGTGTCACCGATCTCCACGGACTCTGCCTCCCTCACCGCCCGCTTGATGGGGAGCACGAACGAACCGGCCTCCTTGTCAGGGAAGAGAGACGTGCTCCATGTGGTCGCACCGATGAGAACGTCGACCTTCACCGACCCGAAACCACCGGTGATCGGGGCTACATCGAGAATCTCGTCGGCGACCCCTGTCGGAAGCGTCAGGAAGACCCATCCGGCCTTGCCGGGGTACAGCCACAACGTGGCCTCGAAGACGAAGGGATCGGGCATCCGGGGACGGTACTCCCATCCGTCGGTCATGAGTGCCCATCCGGGGGCATCGGGAGTCCGGTGATACCACCGACCTCGTGATCGAGCCGATCACGGCCGGGTCTCACCAGGAGCACCCGGTGGTGGCGCCCCTGCCGTCTAACCCTCTTCGAGTTCTTCCTGGGGAACCAGAGCGAATGCAGAGATCTCACCGTCGCCGACGCTCATGATGCGGACGCCGGTGGCATTACGGCCCTGGCGAGCAACGGTGTCGGCTGCGATGCGGATGACTACTCCGCTGGAAGACGTGACGAACACCTCTGATCCCGTCGTGACTGCCCTGGCACCGACCACCGTCCCACGCACACTGGTGAGTTTGATGGCCTTCACTCCGAGACCTCCCCGGTTCTGGCCGGGGAACTCGGACATCCTGGTGCGCTTGCCGTATCCACCAGAGGTGAGGAGGAGGACTTCGTCGCCTTCCTCTTCCGCCGCCACGGCGACGACCACATCGCCTTCGCGCAATCGGATGCCCCTGACACCCATTGTGTCGCGACCCGTCGCCCTGACCTGCTCCTCGGCGAACCGGATGCCCTGGCCCCTGCGGGTGAAGAGCATGAGGTCGTGATCGCCGTTGGTCCGCCGGACGGCGACCAACTCGTCATCGCCGGCGAGTTTGACGGCGATGAGCGTGGCGTTGCGCGAGTCGTAGTCGGAGAACTTGGTCTTCTTGACCTGCCCGGACGAAGTGACCATGACGAGGTACTTGTACGACTCGTAATCGCGGGTGTCGACGACGGCTTGAATGACCTCATCGGGTTGCACGGGCAGGACCGACTGGGCGAGGACACCCTTGGCCGTGCGCTCCTTGCGGGGGATCTCGTGCGCTCTGACCCGGTACACCCTGCCCCGGTTGGTGAAGAACAACAGGTAGGCGTGGGCCGTGGTGTGGAGGAGATGGGCGACGACGTCGTCCTCACGCAGGTTGGCACCCTTCACCCCGCGCCCACCCCTCCCCTGGCGGCGGTAGGCGCTGGCGTTGACACTCTTGACATACCCGTTCGCCGTCACGGTCACCACGATCTCTTCGTCGGCGATGAGATCTTCGAGTGACATCTCGCCCTCGTCGGGGACGATCTGGCAGCGCCGTTCGTCGCCGAATTGATCTCTCACCTCACGCAGTTCGGTCGCGATGAGGTCCAGTCGCTTCTCCGGGCTGTCGAGCAGTGATTGCAGGTAGTCCATGAGCGCGGCGAGTTGCTCGTACTCTTCCCTGAGCTTCGAGGTCTCGAGCGCCGTGAGCCGGCGCAAAGGCATGTCGAGGATGTGGGTGGCCTGCACCTCGGACAACTCGAAGCGGGCCATCAGGGTCTGACGCGCCTCCTCCGTGTCGTCGGAGGCCCGGATGATCTTGACCACCTCGTCGATGTTGTCGAGAGCGATGAGCAGGCCCTCGACGATGTGGGCCCGTGCCTTGGCCTTGCCCAGGCGGAACTGCGTCCTCCGCTCGATGACCTCCATCTGGTGATCGATGTAGTACCGGATGGCGGCGTGGACGCCCATGGTTCTGGGCACACCGTCGACGAGAGCGACCATGTTGACGCTGAAGTTCTCCTGCAGTTGCGTGTGCTTCCACAGTTGATTGAGCACCACCTGGGGGATGGCGTCCTTCTTCAACTCGACTACGAGCCGGGTTCCGTTGCGGTCGCTCTCATCACGCAGGTCGGAGATGCCGGTGATCTTCTTCTCACGTACCAGGGTGGCGATCTTCTCCATGATCCGGTCGCGGGACACCTGATACGGGATGCGAGTGGCGACGATGGCGGTGCGACCCTTGCGGATCTCCTCGATCTCCACCACCGATCGCATCTTGACCGACCCGCGCCCTGTCAGAAGAGCGTCGCGGACACCCTTGTTGCCGAGAATGAACGCTCCGCTCGGGAAGTCGGGCCCCTTGATGTACTGGAGCAGGTCCTCGGGGGTCGCATCGGGATCCTCGATGAGGTGGATTGTCGCGTCGATGACTTCGCCGAGGTTGTGGGGAGGAATGTTGGTGGCCATGCCGACGGCGATGCCTGTGGAGCCATTGACCAGGAGGTTGGGGTATCTCGAGGGGAGCACCGTGGGCTCCTGGCGCTCACCGGAGTAGTTGTCGACGAAGTCGACCGTGTCCTCGTCGATCCCGTCGAGCAGATGCATCGCCAGTTTCTCGAGGCGGCACTCGGTGTAGCGCATGGCTGCCGGCGGGTCGTCGACGGAGCCGAAGTTGCCCTGCGGCTGCACCAGCGGATAGCGGCTGGAGAAGTCCTGGCCGAGTCGCACCA
The DNA here is from genome assembly GCA_013202595.1 of bacterium. Classification (GTDB taxonomy): domain Bacteria; phylum Actinomycetota; class Acidimicrobiia; order Spongiisociales; family UBA11373; genus JABMPV01. The sequence goes on along the minus strand of JABMPV010000298.1, from coordinate 6,182 downwards.
GGGCGTCGTAGATGGCGTCGTTGCTGTGGGGGTGGAACCAACCCATCACATCGCCGACGACTCTGGCGCTCTTGCGGAACGGAGACCCCGGTCGGATTCCGGCGTCGTACATCGAATAGAGGATCCTGCGATGGACCGGCTTCAGGCCATCGCGGACGTCGGGCAGCGCCCGCGAGACGATGACAGACATCGCATACTCGAGGAACGAGTTCTTGACCTCGCTCTCGATGTCGATGGTCTGGACGTTGCTGCGTTCGTTCTGGGTCTCGTCGCCGCTTGGCATTGGTACCTGCTGTTTAGATGTCGAGGAATCGGACGTCGCGGGCGTTCTGCTGGATGAAGGTCCTGCGAGCTTCCACGTTGTCGCCCATCAGTGTCGAGAAGATGTCGTCGGCGATGCCTGCATCGTCCAATTCGACCCTCAAGAGCACACGCTGGTTCGGGTCCATGGTCGTCTCCCACAACTGGGAGGCATTCATCTCACCGAGACCCTTGTACCGCTGGATCGAAGTCTTCTTGCCGTCGAGGTCCACCTTGATCTGATCCAACTCCCTGTCGGTGTAGGCGTAGCGGAGGTCGCGCCCCGCCTTGATCGAGTACAGGGGAGGCTGGGCGATGTAGACATGCCCCGATTCGATGAGATGGCGCATGTGCCTGAAGAAGAAAGTCAGCAGCAGGACCCTGATGTGCGAGCCGTCGACATCGGCGTCGGTGAGGATCACGATCTTGCCGTACCTGGCCTTCTCGATATCGAACTCATCACCGATGCTGGTTCCGATGGCGGTGATGAGCGACTGGATCTCGTTGTTCTGGAGCACCCTGGGAAGCCGGGCCCGCTCCACATTGATGATCTTGCCCCTAATGGGGAGGATCGCCTGGTACTCGCTGTTGCGGGCCTGTTTGGCCGAGCCACCGGCCGAGTCACCCTCGACGATGAACAGTTCGCTCTCTTCGGGATTCCTGCTGGAGCAGTCGCTCAGCTTGCCGGGAAGCCCTGAGGACTCCAGGAGACTCTTACGCCGCGTGAGGTCGCGTGCCGCTCGCGCAGCCATCCGCGCTCTCGCTGCACTCATGCACTTGTCAACGATGCGCCGTGCTTCGCCCGCATGGCGTTCGAGCCACTCGGGGAGCTTGCGGTTGAGACTGACCTCGACGAAGGAGCGGATCTCGGTGTTTCCCAGCTTGGTCTTGGTCTGACCTTCGAACTGGGGTTGGCGGACCTTGACGGCGACCACCGCAGTGAGGCCCTCTCTGATGTCCTCTCCGCTGAGGTTGGCGTCCTTTTCCTTGAGGATGCCTCTCCCCCTGGCGAACTCGTTGATGGCTCGCGTCATCGCCTTGCGGAATCCCTCTTCGTGGGTGCCGCCTTCATGGGTGTTGATGTTGTTGGCGAATGTGAGGACCGTCTCGGTGTAGCCCGAGGTCCATTGCATGGCCACATCCAACTCGGCCTCGGGCCCGGTGTCCTCGAATGCCACGACGTGGGAGTGGAGCGGCTCGCGCTTGTCGTTGAGGTGCTTGACGTAGTCGACGAGGCCCCCCTTGTAGTGGAACACCTCGGTGATGGGCTCTTCCCCACGCTGATCGGTGAGGCGAATCTCCAGGCCCTTGTTGAGGAACGCCATCTCTCTGAGCCTTCTGGCGACGGTGTCGAACGAGAACACCTTCGTCTCCTGGAAGATCGCCGGCGACGGCCAGAACCGAACGGTGGTCCCGGTGCGTTTGGCGGGCTTGACCTTCTTCAGCTTGGCTTTGGGTTCGCCGTCGCGGAACCCCTGGGACCACAGGAACCCGTCCCGAGTGACCTCGATCTCGAGGCTCTCGGACAGGGCATTTACCACCGAGACGCCAACACCGTGGAGGCCACCCGACACCTGATAGGCGCCGGCCTCGAACTTGCCGCCGGCGTGAAGGGTGGTGAGGACGGTCGTGAGCGCGGAGAGTTTGGTCTTCTGGTGGCGATCCACGGGGATGCCCCGGCCGTTGTCCTTGACAGTGACACTGTTGTCTGCGTGCAGGGTGACCTCGGCGCGCGTGCAGAATCCGGCCATGGCCTCATCGACGGCATTATCCACGACCTCCCACACGAGGTGATGGAGGCCGCGCGGGCCCGTGGAGCCGATGTACATCGCCGGGCGACGGCGTACGGCTTCGAGTCCTTCGAGAACCGTGATGTCCTTGGCCTGATAGGAATCTGAGGCGCGTTGAGCCTGAGCCACTGAACTCCTCGTTTGGGATCGGTCGTGGTTGCCGGGTGCCTGGGGATACCAGAGGAGGCCGCTCTTGCGGCACCAGCCGACACTGCGAAGTATAGCGGGAGCCTCTGACAAACCCCGACATCTGGACGTGTAAAACCCCTGGTCAAAGTGTCTTTTTCGACCTTCTAGCCGCCATTCTTGCGACGGGGGCCCACTCGGACCTTGACGGTGCTCACCAGGTCCACTCCGAGACCGATGTTGAGCCGTTCGATCAGTTCGGCCACCCGGTACTTGAGAACGGTCGCGACGGCGGCATCATCGGCGTCGACGGTCAGTTCTCCCCCTCGCAGACCGGCGGGGTGCGCCCTCGTGGACCACGGCTCGCCTGCCAGCGAAGCCCACTCGTCCACGAGCCTCTCGACATCTCCCTGAGCCGGAATCCCCATCTGGCGCAGAAGGGCGTCGAGGCCCTCGCCGATCTTCTCGAGGTCGCTCATGACTCCTCCCCCACGCCGGTGATGCTGCCCGCAGTCACCTGCCACCTCCGCCCCCGGACCGGGACCTCGTCCTCTCTGGCGGAGGAGACGAACACCTGACCTTCGGGAAGACGATCCACGAGACGGCGACTCCTCCCCTCATCCAGTTCGCTGAACACGTCGTCAAGTACCAGAACCGGGACATCCCCCCTCTCGCGCAGCAGGTCGTAGGCGGCCACCCGCAGACCGAGCGCCACCGAGCGCTGTTCTCCCTGACTGGCCCTGGTCCGCACGTCCCGGTTCGCCAGAGTCAAGACGATCTCATCGCGGTGCGGGCCGACCGTGGTCGTCCTCCGGTCCAGATCGGTCTGGCGCGCCGCGGCGAGCGCGGCGGCGAGATCGGCCCCCAGATCGGGCCGTGGTGAGACACCGACGATCGGGCCGCCGTGAGACCGCTCATATATCCAGGCCACCTGCTCGGGGCCATCACCGAGCACTGCGTACAACCCCGATAGGACCGGGCCGAGGCGCTCGAGGAGATCGAGACGCAATCCGAGCACGATCGCACCCAACTCGGCTATCCGCTGATCCAGGACGTCGAGGGTCATAGTGTCGGCGTATCTACCGTCCCGGCGAAGCAACGCATTGCGCTGGCGGACCGCCCGCTCATACCCCTGGAGGTCGACGGCCACGGCCGGACGCAGAGAAACAACCAGATCGTCGAGATACTCACGCCGATACGCCGGACCGCGCTTGATGAGATCCAGGTCATCGGGCAGGAAGGTCACCAGCGGGATCTCACCGGCCACTGAGGCCATTGTGGAGGGCCGCTTGCCGTTGACCAGTACCCGCCGCCTGCCCGTGCGGGGGATCTCCACCTCGACCCTGACCCGGATCTCCCCCTTGCTGAACTCGCCGCGAATCACGGCGGTCTCAGCCCCATCACGGATCAATGAGGCGTCCGGAGCCCGGCGAAACGACTTCATCGACGCCAGGTACCCGATCGCCTCGAGGACTGTGGTCTTGCCTGCGCCGTTGTCCCCAACGAGGACATTCACCTCTGGATCCGGGCGCACTTCGAGCGACTGGTAGGCCCGAACGTCGGTCAGTTGCAGCCAATCGAGGCGCACGGTTCCCTACAGGCGGACGGGCATCAAGAGGTAGAGGAAGTCCTCACCACTGCCCCGCAGCACGCCCGGCTTCAGCGGGTCGACGACCTCGAGGACCACTTCATCTCCGTCGAGGACCGTCACACCGTCGCCGAGATACCGGCTGTTGAAGGCAATAGTCATCTCATCGCCGACGTACACGCCTTCGACGTGCTCGGTCTCGCCGCCCACGTCCTGACGGGTCACGCTGAGTTCCATGCCTCCGTCCTGGAGGTGCATGCGAACCGGGATGTGATCCTCCGCCACCAGCGATGCCCTATCGATTGATTCGAGGAGGCTGTCACGGCTGACCGTGAGCCGGTTCGGATACGAGTCGGGAATGAGCTGGCGGTAATTGGGGAACGTCCCCTCGATCAACCGCGTCGTCAGAGTGCCCCGCGCCGAGGCGAAGGTCGCCTCCCTGGTGCCCATGGCCACCTTGAGCTCATCGGCTCCGATGGTCCGCCCGAGTTCCTTGAGCGCTCTGACCGGGACCAGCCCGGCCAATTCGGCCGTAACCGACGGCACATTGCGCACGGCCAGCCGGTACGAGTCGGTTGCCACCAGCCTCAAGGCGCCGGCTTCGGACTCGAAGAACACTCCCGTAAGGATGGGCCTGGCATCGTCGGTGCTGGCAGCCACGGACACCTGTCCGAGAGCCGCTGCGAACGCAGCGCCATCGACGGTGACGGCTCCTTCGAGATCCGGTTCGGCGACCTTCGGGTAGTCGGCGACCGACAGTTCCCGGAATCGGAACCTCGGGCCTCCCCCGGTGATCTCGACCTCGCCCTCTCCGGCCTGGAGCACGACGGCGCCCGATGGCAGCTTCCGCACGGCCTCGGTGGCCAGCCGGGCAGGGATCACGGTTCGACCCTCCTCGAGGACCTCGACCTCCAGTTCGGTCCTGATGGTCACCTCGAGGTCCGTGCCGGTGACCCTGAGGGTCTTTCCGACCACCTCGATGAGCAGCCCGGACAGGATCGGGAGCGCCGAACGGGCACCAACAGCTCTGGCAGCGCGGCTCAGCACGTCTGCGAGGTCATCACGTTCTGCTCTGATACGCACAGGTCGTCGTCTCCTTCGACTACTGGTTTCTTTTAAAGATAGATAGATCAGTCGTAGTAGTAGGGGGTGTGGATTGTGGGCAAGTTACCAAAAGGCCAGGTCCGACCCCTAATAGAAGTCCACCGGGGTGTGGATGGAAAGGGCATGCCGGTGGATGATTCTCGGGGGCCTGTGGAGGAGAGTGGATAGATCATGGAGTAATCCTCAGCGTGTCCTCAGACTCTGCAACAGGGCTGTGACACGATCGAAGAGCTCTTTGTCGCTCTGCATGAGGTCTCTGACCTTCTTGATTCCGTGCAACACCGTGGTGTGATCCCGGCCACCGAGTAGCTGTCCGATTCGCGGAAGTGAGAGGTCTGTCAGCTCGCGGCACAGGTACATGCTGACCTGCCTGGCTCTGGCGAGTGGCTGGGTGCGACTCTTCCCCTCGAGGTCGATGATGGTGACCCCGAAGGTAGATGCGGTCGCGGCGAGGATCTTCCCCGTGCTGATGGGGAGCATCGAGTGCTCGGGCACGAGATCCTGGAGGACGTCTTCGGTCATCTCCAGGTCGATGGGTTGGCCGGTGAGCGCCGCATAGGCGGTGACCCTGGTGAGTGCGCCCTCCAATTCCCTGATGTTGTCGACCACCCGTACTGCGATGAAATTGAGGACGTCGTCGGGTACGGGCTTCGGGGAGAACTCGGCGTTCTTGCGGAGGATGGCCAGGCGGGTCTCGACGTCGGGGGGTTGGATGTCCGTCGTGAGCCCCCAGCCGAACCGGCTCCTGATGCGGTCTTCGAGGCCCGTCAGGTCCTTGGGAGGGCGATCGGCGCTGAAGACGAGCTGGTGCCCTGCACTGTGGAGCGCATTGAAGGTGTGGAAGAACTCCTCGACCGCCTGCTCCTTGCCTTCGAGAAACTGGACATCGTCGAGCAGGAGGACGTCGACGTTGCGATAGGTCTCCTTGAACGTGTTCATCCGCTTGGTGCGGATGCCGTCGATGAACTCATTGAAGAACTGTTCGCTCGTCACGTAGCGAACCTTGAGGTTCGGGTCGTTGGCGCGACATTCGCGGACGATGGCCTTCAGCAGGTGAGTCTTGCCGAGGCCGGCGCCCCCGTAGATGAAGAGGGGGTTGTACTGACCGCCGGGCTGCTCGGAGATGGCGAGGGCGGCGGCCCAGGCGAAGCGATTCGACTGACCGACCACGAAGGTCTCGAAGGAGTACTTGTCGGCGACCCGCCTGACGCGATCGTCGGGGGTGGGCGGGGTGGTGAAGGCCGAAGCGGGCTCTTCGTCGTCGTCGCCGATGG
>JABMPV010000297.1 GCA_013202595.1 bacterium | reverse complement strand
GTCTTCATCTCCGGCATCGGCTGCGCCGCCCGTTTCCCGTATTACATGAACACCTACGGGATGCACGGGATCCACGGTCGGGCCCCCGCGATCGCCACCGGTCTCGCTTTGGCTCGCCCCGACCTCGACATCTGGGTCATCGGCGGCGACGGCGACATGTTGTCGATCGGCGGCAACCACCTCATTCACGCGTTGCGTCGCAACGTGAACATCAAGATCCTGTTGTTCAACAACCAGATCTACGGTCTCACCAAGGGCCAGTACTCACCGACCAGTGAGGTCGGCAAGCGAACCAAGTCCAGTCCCATGGGCTCGATCGACCTGCCGTTCAATCCGGTCAGCCTGGCGCTGGGCTCCGAAGCCAGCTTCGTCGCCCGGACGGTCGACATGGACCGGCCGCACACCCAGGAGTTGCTGCAGCGCGCCTACGACCACAGGGGAAGCGCGTTCATCGAGATCTATCAGAACTGCAACGTCTTCAACGACAAGGCATTCATCGCGTTGACCGGCCGGGAGGAACGGACCCAGAACCGGATCTTGCTCAAGCACGGCGAACCGGTGCTGTTCGGTGAGAACGACGACCGCGCCGTGGTGATGCGGGCCGGCCATGCCGAATTGGTGAACCTCGCCGACGTGCACCCGTCGGAGGTCTACATCCACGACGAGCACAACGCGGACCCCAGTGCAGCGTTCGCCCTGAGCAGGCTGTCGCACACCCCGACGGGGCCGACGCCCCTCGGCGTGTTCCGGGACGTGCTGCGTCCCACCTATGGCGACGGTGTCGAGCAGCAGATCCAGGCCGCCAAAGCGCAGCGAGGCGACGGCGATCTCGGCACCCTGTTGCGGTCAACCGGCACCTGGACCATCGACTGACTTCGGACAGGCTCCGGCCCGGCCCCGGCACGAGGATCGACGTCGTCTTCTCCAAGTGGGACGGGACGCTCCATTGGCACGGCCCGGCCGACGTCATGGGGTCCGACGAGCACGGCACCCACCATCGCGTACTCCGATGATGGCGTCGATGTGGCGTATTGGCCGTCGATAATCATCGGCCCCAACGGTTGATCACGTCAATACCCAAATCGACGCCATCATCGGCAGTCCGGGGCTGCGATTGCTCTCGAGCGACCCGGTCATCCCCGGGGAGCGCAACGGCGCTGCTTGCGGACCAGCGCCGCAATCGCGCCTCAGCCCAGGGCAGCCTGAGCCTCTTCCATGGTGAAGCGGCCCTCGGTGATCTCGCGGCCGACGACCAGGCCACCGAGGCGCTTGCCGCCTCCCTCGAGTGCGATCAGCGCTTCGAGATCGGCCCTGTCGCGAGCACCACCTGATGCAATCACCGGTTCATCGACGATCTCGAGGGCCCGCCGCAGGATGCCGAAATTGGACGGTTCGACCAGGGCGTCGCGCCCGGCCTGGCCCACCAGGAATGCTGCTGCACCGGCAGACGACAACTCGATGAGCATCTCCTCCATGTAGACGCCGCTGTCGATCATCCACCCGCGGATTGCCACTTCCTCATCGGGTCGGACGTCGAGGCTGACCGCGATCCGATCGGGGTACTGGCGGCAGATCTCCCAGATCCGGACCTGGTCCTCGATGGCGGCCGTGCCCATGACGACCCTCCACGCACCGGCCCCCTCGAGCATCCGCTCCACCTCACCGATGGATCGGACACCCCCTGCCACCTGCACCGGTAGGTCGACCTCGGTGACCAACTGCTCGATCATCGGCCGGTTGCGATAATCCCCGTACGCGGCGGCATCGAGGTCGACGATGTGTAGGTAGTCCGCACCCTTCTCGACCCAACCCTTGGCGCGAGCGATCGGATCGGCGTCGAGGGAGATGGCCTCGCGCACGTCGCCTTTCGGCAGACGCACGGCGCGGCCGCCGAGAATGTTGACACGTGCGTAGAGATCCATGGAGCGAACCTAGCCCGAGGTGGAAGCCTCTACCGCGGGGCAGCCCGACTCGATCGGCCAGTGGACAGTGCACGCCACCCTGATTGGATCACCAAGGGTCAGCCATCCGTCCGACTCGACGACGTCGGGGGCCAGCAGATCGGCGAGATCAGCGACGCGTGCCGGCGGCACCACGAGGCGGCGCTGATGGAACGCGAGCAGTTCCTGCATGTCGGCGAACCGCATCGACGGCCTGGCCCACTTCTCGATCTCCGGTTCGACCCCCGTAGCCTCGATGATCACGTCGGTGAGATCCTCGACAGCGGGCCCTGAGGGCCGGCCGATCCCGTGGAGAGCCGTGAAGTAACGACTCAGACGGGCCCAAGGATGGGCAGTGCCACACTCGATCACCACCGCCCTCCGGGCCCAGTGATGCAATGCGGCCACGAAGGGCCCGATATCGGCCACGTCGTAGACGACGTTGGCACTCAGTACCACATCGTGGGCTCCCGCTCCCGCGGCCGCCTCGGGCCACCGATCCCGGATCAATCGCACGGGAACGTCACGCCGCCCGGCATCGGCTTCGAGCGCGTCGGCCATTCGCTCGTCGGGTTCGACGGCGGTCAGGTCGAAACCGTGTGCCGCGATGGGGAGCGAGACCCGCCCTGCACCCGCTCCGACGTCGAGCAGTGTGCCATCGTCGCCGAGTGCCTGGAGGACCGAGACCGCAGTCGGGGTCACACCCCCGGATGAGATGGATCGCAGCCGCTCGACGAGATCGGCAGGCCAGCCGTAGGGGGACTCTTCCGCCGCTGCGATCAGGTGCTCGGGGATCGCCCACGAATCGAGGGCACTCCGCCAGTCTTCGATTGCAGTCATGGTCCGACGATATCGCAGGTGCAGACTGCCATCACGGCTCAGCGGAGGCCGGCGAACAGGTCGGGGGTTGCAGGGTCTGCGGCAGTGCGACTGAAGACCCGGATGAAGGTCTCCGTGCTGAAGGCCCGACGTCGCAACTCCTCCGGCATGGTCCGGAACCAGGAGTCGTGAGCGATCTGGGTGTCGTGGGCCAGCACCGCCTCCCACTTGCGATCGAACCACTCGGCCACGTCGATGAACGTGGTGATGTCTTGATCCCGCGTGCCGTGCTCCGGTTCCCGGGCCGCCTCCTCTGCATCGATATGACCCATCTCGGCCATGATCTGGCGAGCCCTGCGCGAGCGCTCACGAGGCCACGTCGACCAGAACAGCCTGGTGATCTCCCATGGGTCCCCGAACTCATCGGCGGGGAAGCGCCCGTGGTCTGCTGCGCCGAAGAACGCCGCCGTCCCGATCCGATGCACATTGATGTGATCGGGATGCCCGTATCCGCCGTAGGGGTCGTAGGCGGTCATCACCTCTGGCCGGTACCGGCGAATCTCCCGAACCAGCCGTCCGGTCGCCTCCATGAAGTCGGCTCGCCAAAAACAGTTCGGATTGCGGTTGTCGGGCATGCCCATCATCCCCGAGTCCCTGTAGCCCAGGACGACACTCTCGACGCCGAGGATGCCGCACGCATCCTTCAGTTCCCGAACACGAACGTCCCCGAGCGTGTCCCTGATCGAGTCGGGATCCTCCCTGTTGTGGATCTCACCAACCTCTCCCCTGGTTGCCGTGACGACGACCACCTGTTCGCCGGCATCGGAGTACCGGCAGAGGGTTCCGCCCATGGCGAGCGATTCGTCATCCGGGTGAGCGTGGAAAGCGAGGAGTCCTGGCATGGCGGGTCAGGCTAGTGTCCCCAGCGACCCCACACCATGCGCCGCATCGCACTCCTTCTCGCCCTCGTACTCGTCGCCGCAGCCTGCGGAGGCGATGATCGCGCCGAGATCTATGTGTCGGCGATCGAGGGCATCGGCAGAGCGCAACTGGTGTCGGCCTCCCAGATCATCCCGGCAACGCCCGAAGGTGTCGAAAGCGCCACCCCGACCCTCGCCCAGATCAGCGCATTGAAGGAACTGCGCCGTGGGGCCCTCGAAGATGTGAACGCCCTCGAACCTCCCGATGAGCTCGCAGGACGCCACGCCCGCTTCGTCGCCACCCTGGCAACCGTGGTCGCCGCGCTGGACCTGCTGATCATCACCATCGAGACCTCGGGAGACGGCTCGATCGTCCTGACACCCGCGGAAGTGATCGCCGCCCAGCAGGCATTCGACGGGGAGTGCGACGCTCTCGAGATCGAGGCCGCCGATCTCCTCGGACGCACCGTGGATCTCTCGTGCTGACACCCGATCTCGGACCGGTGTTCTCGCGAATGTGGCCGGACGATCACCCACCGGGGCTGCCGTGGGGTGACGCCGAGTTCTCTCGACGGATGCTGGCCGAGCACCTCGACCAATCCCACGACATGGCGTCACGAAGATCATCTGTGATCGAACGGCATGTCGAGACCCTGCACGGGATCATCGGCGGACCGACGTCGGTGGTCGACCTCGGCTGCGGTCCCGGCCTCTACACGGCTGCCCTGGCGTCTCGCGGTCACACATGCCTGGGCATCGACATCGGCCCTGCATCGATTGCTCATGCCAATGAGAACTCAGGCGAGCGGTGCGCTCACGTGCTCGGAGACGCCCGCACCTCCGACCCGGGCACCGGACATGGACTGGCGATGATGCTGTTCGGCCAGATCGACACGTTCTCGCCCGACGACGGCGCCCTCATCCTGCACAGGATGCGAGGAGCCCTCCGGGACGACGGAGTCATCGTCCTGGAGGTTCACGACACCGCACATGTCGCGACCGTGGGACGCAGCGGGACGAGTTGGTGGTGGCGTGAGCCCCGAGTAGTGGTCCATCTGTTGTGGGTGTCCGACCCGTAAATGGGAGGATGGCCACGATGAAGAGACATCGACACACGCCCGAGCAGGCGGTCCGCAAGCTGCGTGAGGGTGAGCGACTGTTGGGTGAGGGCCAGGACATGGCCGAAGTGCTGCGGCACCTCGAGATCGCCGAGTCGACATGGAACCGGTGGCGGAGCATGTACGGCGGGATGAAGGCTGATGCGGTGAAGCGGTTGAAGGAACTCGAGTCCGAGAACGCTCGGTTGAAGAAGCTGCTGGCCGAAGCTGAGTTGGATAAGGCGATGTTGAAGGAGTTGGCCGAGGGAAAATGGTGACCCCGGATCGCCGCCGCCGCGCTGTGGTGGTGTTGGTGGAACGGTTCGGGGTTTCTGAACGTCGGGCGTGTCGGGTGGTGGGTCAGTGGCGTTCCACCCAGCGGCGCCCAGCCCGCCTGGTCCCGGAGGCCGATGTGAAGCTGCGGAGCCGGCTCCGGTCCTTTGCTCGGGCGCATCCTCGTCTGGGGTGGCGTAAGGCCCATGTGGTGGTGCGTCGCGAAGGCTGGGTGGTGAACCACAAGCGGATACGGCGTTTGTGGCGTGAAGAAGGCCTCCGGCGGCCTCCATCACGCAAGAACAAGCGTCGTCGTCCCGGCGGACTCGACGGTGCCCTGTTGCGAGCTGAGTATCCGAATCATGTGTGGGCGTTGGACTTCCAGTTCGATGAGACCGCCGATCTCCGTCGCCTGAAACTGTTGAACATCGTCGACGAGCACACCCGAGAAGCACTCGACATGACCGTTGACCGTTCCATCACCGGCGACGACGTGGTGGCCAGCGTTGAACGCCTGGTCGCTCTCCGAGGCGCCCCGAGGTTCCTGCGGATGGACAACGGACCCGAACTGATCGCCTGGACGCTCCGGGACTGGTGCCGCCTCTCAGGGGCAGGCACCATCTACATCGATCCGGGATCACCCTGGGAGAACCCGTTCATCGAGTCGTTCAACGGCAGGGTCCGCGACGAACTGCTCAACATCACCGAGTTCGGGTCACTCACCGAGGCCCGGGTCCTGATCGGAGACTGGAGAATCGAATACAACACGTGGCGGCCCCACGGCAGCCTCGGCGGGCTCACCCCCGATGAGTACGCTGCCAAATGGACCCACGACAACCAGCAAACACACCCATAACAGCTGGACCAACAACCGGGGCCCCGTCAGGTGGCTGCGGTCAGAGCCACGAAAGCGATGCGCCTACGCACGAGATGGTCCTCCTGGAGTCTTCTGCCTGGACGCAGCATCTATCCGGGGTGTCTCGTGTATATATCAGTGACACGGCGATTGCCGTGTCACCTAGCGCTCACGCCACCCGCGAGCCGCGTGTGTTGACAGTCCGGCCCTGTTCTCGGAGCGCTGCGAGATCGCGGCGAATGGTGGCGACGCTGGCTCCGAGCGTCTGGGCGAGATCCTCGACGGTGGGTGAGGCGTGCTGTTCGGCCGCCTCGGTGCAGAGTCGCTCGATCCGCATCTGACGCCGCTTCACAGCGTCCTCAACTGTCTCGTCGTCGGGGGCCGACACCGTCCAGCGCACTGTCGTGTGCTCGTCTGCCCGGAGAGCGCGTCCGGATGGTGCGTCGAGATCGGCGATCTCGACCTCAACGAGGGTCGGTTGACGCCTTGTCCATTCCTCGTGGACCAGTTGGTGAAGTGGGACTCTCTGGATGGCTCTCTGTTTTCGCTCATCATCGAGTCCATGAAGAAGGTCACGGAGACCCTCATGAGCCATGCTCAAATACCTGTCGGCTTCTGCTCTGTCTCCATGAGTAGCGAGCACGAGGGCGTGCGAGAACGGAATCAGGTGTCCAAACTCGATCCCGGGCCTGTGGGAACCCATCGCCTTGCTGGTCATGGCGAGAGCGTCGTCGAAGTGGCCTGCTTTCAGCAGCAGTCGGCCAAGGAGCGCCTCGATGCTGACGGCGAGATCGCGAATGTCCATTTGCTCGCATCGCTCAAGGGCGTGCTGAGCATGGAGAATGGCTGAATCCAATTGATTCCAGGATCCTTCGTTGGCTGCCCACTCCTTCATGATCTGGACAGCAAGCCAAGAGTCCTGGGCGTCTTCGGCAATCCTGAGCGACTCGCGAAACAGTGAGTCAGACTCCCGTTGATCGCCGGTGCGTGCGATCACCGATGCGAGCACGCCCAGACTCTGGGCCCGCCCGCGATCGTCACCGATGCGTTCGTAGTACTCAAGAGCGAATCGGATCTGTGCTTCGGATTGCTCGTCCTCGCCAAGGAAGGCGTGGCGTGGCCATGCAGCGTTCGACATCACGAGTGCTTGTCCTCGTTCGTTGCCGATCTCGCTATAGGTCTCGGCGGCGGTCTCGAAGCGGTCGACAGCGTCGGCAATCCGGCTGACGAGTGTGAGGAAGATCCCATAGTTCATCGTGTGGACGGCTTCGCCGTGGCGGTAGCCGATGGCTGTGCTGATCTCGATCGCCCGGAGGAAGTCGGTCTCGGCGCTTTCGGGTTCGCCCCGTTCCATCTTCAGCATCCCGAGCATGCCGAGGACCTCGGCCTGACCTCGCTTTTCGTCGAGGCTGCCGTAGAGCGTGAGGGCGGAGAGCAGGTTGACCTCGGCCTCGTCGAACTGCTGTAGGT
>JABMPV010000296.1 GCA_013202595.1 bacterium | reverse complement strand
CGATGCCGGTCTCGATGGATGACGTGCCTGAGCCGTCCAGATCGACGGAGATCCGCACGGCCGTCTCTCGTGTCGTGCGTTCCACGGTTGCGCTGCGGGTCATCGGTGCCTCCTCAAGGCGTCAGCCAGTCGAGTGTGATCTGCCCCGGTTCGAGCCGTGAACCTGAGGTGCTGTTCCAGGGCGTGGCCTTCGGGGAAGGATCGGATCACCAGGCCCTCGCGTTCCATGATGCGACGGGCGAGTACCCGCGCTTCGGGCCCCACGGGCGTGACGATGAAGTTGGTGACAGACGGCCATGGATCGAACCCAACGTCCAGCAGCGTCGCAGCCAGGTCGTTTCGCCCGGCGGTGATGCGTGCGACGTTGGATGCCATCCAGTCCGGATCTCCCAGCCCGCGCAGGGCGAGCGCCGCGGACACGGTCGACACACTTCCCGGGGGACGCACGGCATCGAGACGGGCGATCCGATCGGGATGGGCGATCGCGTATCCCACGCGGATGGAGGCCAGGCCGTACGCCTTCGACATGGTGCCGAGGACCAGCAGGTCCGGGTGTGCTTCGATGAGACCGGTCCACGAGTCCCCGGCGAACTCGCCGTACGCAGCATCGATCACGGTGAGGTGGCTTGCCTCGACGACCGCCTCGATCGCGGCATCGGCAGGCCGATCACCAATCGGATTGTGCGGGACACAGAGCCAGGTGAGGTCCGCCTTGGCGGCGGCAGAGGCGAGTGCCTCGGTGGGGAACGGGAATCCGATTTCTGATCGGGGGATTCCCGTGTACGAGGCCCCTCGCTGCAGGGTGGCGATCCGGTACATCGGATAGGCGGGGGAGTCGGAGACGGCGAGGTCGCCCGGGTCGAGAAACGCCTTGGCGATCATCAAGATCAGCTCGTCGGCTCCGGCGCCGGGGACGATCCACTCCGGTTCCACGCCATGCCGCTGCGCCAGGGCCTCGCGCAGCGGGCGGTAGTCGGCTCCCGGGTACTCATTGAGGCCGCCGGCAGCAGCCAGCAGCGCGTCGCGGCTCCACGGCGGGGCGTAGGGCGATGTGTTGTGATCGAACCGGACCACATCGGCCGGGTCGATCCCGGCCATGCGGGCGATGTCGGCCGTCGTCGGCTGCCACTGGTAGACGGGGGTGCCGCTCATGTCCCATCCTCGAATCGGATATCGACGGCAAGACGATGCGCGGTGAGCCCTTCAGCCGATGCAAGCGTGGTCACTGCGGGCCGGAGTGCTTTCAGGCCGGATCGTGTGAGTCGCTGTACCTGACGCCACGACCCGAAGTCCTCCGTTCCCAATGGGCCGAGCGCACTGGCCAGGCCGCCGGTCGGGAGGACGTGGTTGGCACCGCTGGCGTAATCGCCGACCGGTTCGGGTGCCCAGGGGCCCACGAACACCGATCCGGCAGATCGGATGCAGTCCACAGCCGTCTCCGGGTCCGAGAGGTGGATGCTCAGGTGCTCGGGCGCCCATTCGTCGGCGAAGGCGATGGCGTCGTCGAGCGATCGGGCCACCGCGACCAGGCCGTGATTCGCGAGTGCCCGCTCGATCACACCCCGGCGGTCGAGACGGCCCATGAGCTCATCGATCGCCTCCAGCACTGCGTCGGCGATCTCCGGTGTGGTCGTCACCAGGACGACGGGGGAGTCGGGTCCGTGCTCGGCCTGCGCCAGGAGGTCGGCTGCCAGCAGGCGCGGGTCCGTCGACGTGTCGGCCAGGATCAGCGCCTCGCTCGGCCCGGCCGGCATGTCCACGGCGCACTCTCCCGAAACGGCGAGCTTGGCTGCAGTCACCCAGGCGTTGCCCGGGCCGACGATCTTGTCGACGGGTGCGATGGTCTTCGTTCCGTAGGCCAGAGCGGCGATGGCTTGCGCTCCACCCATGGCATGCACCTCATCGATGCCCAGCAGGCCCGCCGCGGCGAGAACCGCCCGGTAGACCGAGCCGTCGGGCCGGGCTGGGGTGGCTACGGCGATCGATTCGACTCCTGCAGCGAGGGCAGGGACAACGGTCATGACCAGGGTCGATGGCAGGGGAGCGGCTCCGCCCGGCACGTAGCACCCCACCCGTCTCAGCGGCGACCAGCGGCGCTCAACCAGCACACCGGGAGTCACCTCGACAGATGAAACTGCAGGAATCTGGTCGCGGTGGACTGCGTCGACGTGGGCGATGGCCGTGTCGAGTGCGCTCAGCAGCGCGGGATCGGCCGCTTCGAGTGCTGCGGCGATCTCATCCTTCGAGACGAGCGTGCCGCCGGGCGATCCGCCTCCGAAGCGCTCGCCGTACGAGGCCAGTGCATCATCGCCGCCCGTCCTCACGGCGGCGATGATGTCGGCCGCTCCTGCTCTGATGGCGGCGCTGGGCACAGCCGACCGGCGAGTGATCGCGGAGCGCTCCTGCGAAGTGATCCCGGAGAGGTCGATGCGCCGCATCAGGCAATCAATTGCTCGACGGGGAGGATGAGGATGCCGCTGGCTCCGGCCTCCTCGAGTGAGGGCAGCAACTCCCACAGGTCATCGGCGTCGACGACCGAGTGGATTGCGACCATCCCATTGTGTGCCAGGGGGATGACCGACGGCGCCGCAAGGCCGGGTATCAGTGACTCGATGAGTCCGACTGCCTCTCGCGGGGCGTTCATCATGAGGTAGCGGCGGCTGCGCCCCTCGACGACGGCCTTGAGCACGGTCGCCAGGTGGGTGCCGATGGCATTCGCACCCGGCCCGCCCACCAGGATCGCCTCAGACTCCAGGAGGTCGGCGATCGGCCGCAGTCCGTTGACCATCATCGTGCTCCCCGAAGACACGAGATCGACCACGGCATCGGCCACCCCGAGCGTCGGGGCCACCTCGACCGAGCCGCGCAGCGTGATCACCGTGACGTCGATGCCGAGTGCCCGCAGCAGGCCGGCCGTGCTATTGGGGTGAGACGTAGCCACTTTGAGGCCGGCGAGTTGCTCGATGGACCGGATCGGCGACGCATCGGGGACGGCTGCGGTCAGCCGGCACCGGCCATATCCGAGTTCGGCGAGGACATCGAGATCGGCTTCGGCCTCGACCAGTAGATCGCGCCCGATGATCCCTGCTGTGGCCACACCGTCCTCGACCAGTTCCACGACGTCGTCGGTGCGGACCAGCAGCAGATCTATGGGGGCATTGCGAACGGGGACCGTCAGAGCCCGATCGGTGCGCTCGAAGGACAAGCCGGCGTCGCGCAGCAGCTTCGCCGTCGGTTCCATGAGTCGGCCCTTGTTGGGGATTGCGAGGCGGAACCGGGTCACGTGCTCTCCGGGGGTTCATCGAGGGCGAGGCGATCGAGCATCAGGCGGTAGCCACCTGTGCCGTGCCTGAGCCATTGGTTGATACGGGTGACGGTGGCGGTCGACGAGGAGGTCTCGTCGGCGATCTGGCGGTAGGGGAGCCCTTCGTTCAGCTTGCGGGCGATCGCCCAGCGCTGGCTCAACTCCTCGATCTCATGGAGCGTGCACAGGTCGCGGAAGAACTGCTCGGTCTCGTCGACCGTGTCGAGGGCGAGGATCGCATCGAACAGCGCCGTCGTGTCGCCGCTCGTCCAGTTGGCTGTCGTGGTCATGAGGCACCTCACGCGTCTTTGCGTGTTAACTAGTTAGCACATCAGCACACAGAAGTGTATCGTTGCCCCGGCCAACGTCAAGTCGGAGGTGCCGGTGCAGATCATTCCAGCCGTCGATGTGCTCGATGGAGCCGTGGTCCGCCTCGAGCGGGGCCGTTTCGACAGAGTGACCGTCTATGGCGACGACCCGGCATCTGTTGTTCGGGGCTTCGGCGAGGAAGGCGCGGCAATCGTCCATGTCGTCGATCTGGCCGGCGCCCGATCGGGAGTCCCTTCGCCGGGTCTGTGGGAGATGGTCTCTATCGCCGGCACTCCGGTCGAGGTGGGAGGGGCCATCCGGGATGCCGCCACTGCCGCTGCTGCGATCTCGGCGGGTGTGACCAGGGTGGTGGTGGGATCTGCAGCCGTGTGGGATCCCGGCGAACTGGCGGCCATCGTGGCGTCAGTGGGTGGCGAGCGGGTCGTCGTCGCTATCGACGTGGCCGATGGGATGGCTAAGGGTTCGGGTTGGGAGGATGCCGGCCGCCCGGCTTTGGACGTGGCGTCAGATGCCGTCGCGGCTGGAGCGGGACGCCTGATGGTCACAGCCGTAGAGCGCGACGGGATGATGACCGGCCCTGACACGAACCTGCTGGATGAGGTCGCCCGCGCCGTCGACGTGCCCGTCATCGCCTCGGGAGGTGTCGGGAGTCTCGACCACATCAGAACCCTGGCTGCGACGGGCGTCGAGGCGGCAATCGTCGGGAAGGCGTTCTACGAGGGCCTCTTCACTGCCGGTGAGGCGATCGCTGCAGCTCAGGAGTTGTAGCGAGCCAGGGCGGCACTCAAGTCGTCCCACGTCACTGCCAGCGCACCGGCATCGCGCCGGAGAGCGCCCAGGGCGGCCTCACGCAGCATTCCGCCGATGTCGGCGAACGAGAGCCCTTCCGTGGCCTCGGCCAGATCGTCGAGGTCGACATCGTCGCCATAGGGGACGTCGGAGATCATCAGCATCGCCTTGCGAGCCGACGGCTCGGGAAGTCCCAATTCGATGTGGCTCTCGAGACGGCCGGCCCTGAGCAGTGCGGGGTCGATGAGATCCTTACGGTTGGTGGCGCCGATCACGACGATGTCGCCCCGCTCGCCGATCCCATCCATCTCGGTGAGCAGTGCGGCCACGACCGAATCGGTGACCGATGTGGTCGAGCGGCCCCGCACCGGAGCGATGGCGTCGATCTCGTCGAAGAACAGAATCGCCGGGGCGGCCGCCCTGGCCCGTGCGAAGACCTCTCGCACGCCGCGTTCGGATTCGCCGACATACTTGTCGAGCAGTTCGGCGCCCTTGATGGCGAAGAACGCTGCTCCCGACTCGTGGGCCAGTGCCCGGATCACGAAGGTCTTCCCCGTGCCCGGAGGGCCGTAGAGCAAGAGGCCGCCCGGAGGTTCGATGCCGAGGCGCGAGAACCTGTCGGGATCGGTGACCGGCCAGATGACGGCCTCGGTCAGGCGCTGCTTCACGTCGTCGAGATTGGCTACCTTCTCGAACCCGTACGACGGGATCTCGCCGGTCGGCACAGACCCGAGGCTCGGGGTGGTGTCGGCGACCGAGGTCATGAGCTGATCGATGGTCACCTTGCGCCCGCCGCCTGCGGCCATCGCCGAGGCATTGACCACGGCCGCTACGACGTCCGCACCTGAGAAGCCTGCGGTCCGCGAGGCGAGTGTGTCGAAATCGATCTCTCCGTCGGTCGGCACACGGCCGAGAGCCGCCTGGAACAGCATGCGCCGCCGGTTGAGGTCGGGCGGCGGGATGGACAGTGTTCTGGGAAGGAGGGGGGAGTCGGCGATCGTGGGCTCGAGCCGTCCCACGGACGATGCGCCGAGCACCACGGCGATCCGAGGCTTGTCTGCGATCGCATCGAGAAACCAGCGGAAGATGGCGGCCACCTGCGTGCGGAACATGCCCTCCTCGCCTGCAACGCTGTCGAGACGGTCTACGAACACCACGGCGGGGGCCACAGTCTGGGTTACTGCCTTCTCCAGGAGATCGACCAGTCGCTCGGGCTTGAAGACCAGATCGAGCGACACCTCCTTGACGGTGGCTCCTACCCGTTCAGCAGCCACAGACACCAGTTCGGACTTCCCGCAGCCCGATGGGCCTTCGACCAGGACACCTGCCACGGTCGGGAGCCCCCAAGCGGCGGGGAGGTTGCCAGGGCCGGTGAGCAGCGACAGCCATCCAGTCATCATGTCGACTTCGGCTTCGAGGCCGGCGAGGAGCGCATCGGAAGTGGAAGGCGTCTCGCCTTCCACTTCTCCTTCGGAGTGGCCGAGCAGGGCAGCCGGGGTCTCGCCACGTGTCGCGACCACGGTGGCGCTACCCACCAGGCCGGCACCGGAGGGGATCACTTCGAGGACCCTGACCGGATCGCGGTCGCCTTCACTGGATTCCCCGTACGCGATGTCTGCGGCGACGAGGTCACCCGTCGTGACCGGTGTCCCCTGGAGCGAGCGTGCCAGATGGCGGGCATCGAGCGGCAGGTCGTCGGTGTCGAGGATGACTCTGTGAGCCCGGGTGAGCGTGGCCCGTTTGGCTTCGACGGCCAGTCCGGTTGTGACCCCGCAGTTGTCTGCAGCCCGCGGGCCGAGCAGGAGGTCGCTGGTGGACGGCACATCTCCGGGGCGCACCATCACATGACTGGAGCCGATCCTCACGACTCCGCCGCCCGGAAGGCCCATTGCAGCGAGGAGCGTGCCGTCGGCGCGGGCGATCGGGTCGGTGCCTGAGCGTACGGTGAATCGCATGACGGGCGGAGCGTAGCCCGGTTGGGGCTGCGATAGGCTCCTCTGGGTGAGCACCCTTCTTCCCCCCACAGCCGATGACATCAGAGCCGCGGCGCAGCGGATCGCAGGCAGGGCCGTCCGCACACCACTGCTGCTCGCCCATCACCTGAGCGAAGCGATTGGCGGCACGATTTTCGTCAAGCCCGAGGTGCTGCAGCGCACCGGATCGTTCAAATTCCGCGGAGCGTGCAACTTCATCGCCTCGCTTGATCCGGCCGTCCGGGAGCGAGGTGTGGTCGCCTATTCATCCGGAAACCACGCACAGGGTGTGGCCGCGGCGGCCGGTCTGTTCGGCATCCCGGCCACCATCGTCATGCCGTCGGACGCCCCGAGGATCAAACTCGACAACACCAGGGCGCTCGGTGCCACGGTTGTGGAATACGAGCGCGCCGAGGAACTGCGTGAACGGGTGGCCCTCGAGATCGCCACCGAATCTGGCGCCACCATCCAGCCGCCGTATGACCACCCGTGGACCATCGCGGGGCAGGGAACCGCCGGCCTGGAGATCGCCGATCAGGCAGCGGAGCAGGGTGCGGCCCTCGATGCCGTCCTGGTCTGCTGCGGAGGGGGAGGGCTGACGGCCGGGATCGCCACCGCCATCGACGCAGAGAGCCCCCGCACCGAGGTGTACACGGTCGAACCGGCCGGATTCGATGACACCGCCAGATCATTCGCCAGCGGCACCCGCCAGGAAGCGGAGCCCGGCGCCGAATCCATCTGCGATGCCCTCCTGTCCAGGATGCCCGGCGAGCTCACGTTCTCCATCAACAGCCGCCTGGTGGCCGGTGGCCTGGTCGTCACCGACGATGAGGTACGCGATGCCATCCGCTACGCATCAGAGCGACTCAAGCTCGTGGTCGAACCGGGAGGAGCCGTTGCTCTCGCGGCAGTTCTGACCGGCCGATTCGAAGCAGCGGGCAGGACAGTGGCCGTGGTCCTGTCCGGCGGCAACATCGATCCCGGGATGCTCGCGGAGATCCTCGGCAGCCCCCGGTCGTAGCCGGGTCCTAGACCTCGATCCGGTCGAGGGTGGCGACGCGCCGGAGCGGGAGATGGAGCGGACCGGTGGCATCGACGAGCCTGACATCCCCTGACGTCAGCCATTTCCAGATGAGGTGTGCCTCAGAGGCGTCGGCCATCGTGGCCGGCACGGGGTCGACGTCGAGATCGTCGGGCGGAGTGGCGGCGACCAGCGGCGGTCTGGTGCCGTCTGCCCACGCAGCGAGCATCTTTCCCCGCTCCACCAGGGCCCCTGTGCCGTCGGTGGCCTCCGCCCGCACCAGGCCGCCATGCTGGAGCGCCAGCCACGTTCTGCGCCGTGACAGTGCCCTGGACAACGAATCATGGCGGTCTCTGGCCCATCCCGCCTCCTCGAAGCGCCGGTCGCGAGCGAGATCGGCCACTCGCTGCGCCAGTGGCTCGAGCAGCAGTTCGGGCTCCCGCTCGATGCCTGCGATGAGCGAATCGACAACGGGGCGGTAGTCGGCCTCGGTCAGGGAGCCGTCGGCAGGGCAGAGGGCAAGGCCCATCTGAGCGGCCCCACACCGCGACGGGCGCGAGCCGGGCCGATGAGTGCAGCGGCGAATCGGCACGGCGTCCCAGATGGCCTCGACCACCACCCTGGCCGAGCGCTGGCTCGAGAAGGGGCCGATGGTGAGCAGGCCGCCGCCCCCGGGGTTCCTGACCATGGAGAGGCGGGGGAAGGCTTCATCGGTCAGCCTGACCCAATGCGGCGACTTGGGGGGCCGCAGGCGGCGGTTGTGCCGGGGGCGGTGGGCTCCGATGAGCCGCAACTCTGTCACCTCGGCCTCCAGTTCGGTCTCGCACACCCGGTGATCGATGTCGACCAACTCTCGAAGCATCTGGGCCACCCGGCGGCGCGTGTCGCCGTAGAAGTACGAGCGGACCCTGGTCCTCAGGTTCTTGGCCTTGCCGATGTAGAACACCTTGCCATCGCGATCCTTCATGAGATATACGCCGGGAGCACGGGGGAGTGAGTCGGCGAGATCGATCTTGCGGTAGTCGGCGGATCCTCTGGCCGTCGGCAGCGTCAGG
>JABMPV010000295.1 GCA_013202595.1 bacterium | reverse complement strand
GGCCGCCTCGTACCTCTCAGGTGTGTCCATTCGGAAGTCACTTCCGAGGTCGACCACCGTGACCCCGCGCGCCGCCAGCGCCAGTCCGGGGCCCGCAGACGCCCCGTGGGGCAGGGCGAGGAAGGCCACATCGATGTCCGGGAGATCGTCCACATCCCCCGAGCCGAGAATCCGGTCACCATCCGGAAGATGGGGATGAACGGCAGCCAACGACTCTCCGGCCCTGCTGTGGGCTCCGAGATGGATCAGGTCGATGGCAGGATGATCGTCGATCAGGCGGACGACTTCGCCTCCGGCGTATCCGGAGGCGCCGAGCACCGCAGCGATCTGGCCCACGTGGTTCCTTTCGAGCGGACCGATGATTATACGCATATGCGTTTGAGATGCAATTCGGGAGAAATCCCTGGTAATCGACCACGTCCAGCCGGACATAAGGCAATGTGGGAAGCACGATGACCGCCCCGACACGCCCTTCAGCAGGCGACACAGCCAAGCAGCGCTTCAGAGCGCTGTTTGCGCGCCACTACCCGGCGATATTCGGGTACGCCGCGAGGCGGGTCGGGCACGATGACGCCCCCGACACCACTGCCGAGGTGTTCACCGTGGCATGGAGGAGGATCTCCTCGGTTCCTTCCGAACCGGAGACTCTTCAGTGGCTCTACGGAGTCGCTCGCAGAATCGTCGCCAATCAGCAACGGGCCCGCCGCCGCAGGGACCGCCTCGACGCGAAGGTCGTTGGTCTCGGAGTGACGCACTCGCCGCCGCCGGCCGAACCCGTCCTCGAAGCGCTCCACCGACTGAGCGACGACGACAAGGAGATCCTCAGGTTGGCCGCATGGGAGGGTCTCGATCCTGCCGACCTCGGTTCGAGCCTCGGCTGTTCCCCCACCACAGCAACGGTGCGTCTACACCGGGCGCGCAAGCGTCTCGCGGCAGCACTCGAAGACCTCGACGGAGGGCCACGATGAGCACCGATCCATTCGACTCCCTCAGGGAGAGCAACCCGGCCCCCGAGAACCGTCTGCCCGAGCCGCCCATGGCCATGGCAGAGCGGATCATGACGGCCGACTCGCGCCCTTCGCGGGGGCGGGCATGGCCGGGGTGGGCGGTAGCCACGGCGGCGGCCGTCGCCGTCCTCGTGGTCGGCGGAGTGTGGATGGTGTGGCTCGGTCCCGGGAGCAACAACGTTGCCGTCGAACCGACCACCTCGACATCTGAGATCACCACTACAACGCGAACCATCACGACCGTGGCCCTCGACAGGGATCAGCAGATAGCGGCACTCCTCGCCGACGAGGGCGAGATACTGCAGGCGATTGCCGACCTCGAGGCGACGGTGGCTGCCATGGAGGTGGAACTCGCCGGCGCCGAGGGCGACGAATTGGCAGCTTTGGAGTCTCACTTCGAAGAAGCATCGGAACGCCATGTCGAGGCCCTACAGCGACTCGCCCGGATCACCGCCGAACTGGAGGCCCTCGGGGTGGAGACCTCAATAGGGCCCGCTACCGAAGTGGCGCTTCCTCCATCCAACTCCGGAGTGGTGTACTTCCTCGTGGACCCGGTGAACGGCGCCGGGGACCCGACGCTGATTCCCGTGGAGCGCCCCTTCGGCCTTCTCTCGGGCCCCGTGGACGACACTGTGCGAACGACCCTGGAGTTCCTCCTGGCCGGGCCCGCGCCCGGCGAGAGCGACGGCGTCCCGACCATCTCATCGGCCATCCCCGCAGGCGTCTCGGTGGATGACATCACGGTGTCGGATGGGGTGGCCACCATCAGTCTGTCCTCCGGCTTCGACGGCGCACCGCGCGCTGCCGTCGCCCAGGTGGTATTCACCGCGACCAGATTCGGCGACATCGAGGCCGTCCGCCTCGAGAGCGGCGGTTCTGCGGTCTCCGGCGAGCCACTCGAACGTGATCATTTCGAAGACGCTCTCCCCTGGATCCTCATCGAGTCGCCGACCCACTGGGGACAGGGCGAGAACCCGCTGATGGTGGAAGGCAGCGCAAACGTGTTCGAGGCCACGGTGAGCCTGGCTCTCACCGACAACGAGGGCCTCATCCTGTGGGAGGGGTTCACCACAGCCACCTGCGGTACCGGGTGCCGGGGCGACTGGTCCGTCACCATCCCCTACGACGTGGACGAACCGCAAATGGGTTCGATCATCGCGTGGGAGGAGTCCGCGCGGGACGGCAGCCAGACCAACCTCAGGGAGCATCCGATCTGGCTGATGCCGGCCCCCCGGTCGGCCGAGTGGCAGGTGATCGAACGGATGGAGACCGAATCCACCGGCACCGCCGACCTCCAGATCTACGTCCCCGATGTCCTCGGTCCGGAGCCAATGGCGCGGGGGGTTCGCGAGGTCATCGGTACGGTCGTGCAGGAGGCGCGAGCGGCATTCCAGTCCGAGGAAGCCATCACAGAAGCGCCCGCGGGCGACCGGAAGCACCGGTTCTCCCTCGGCTACCGGGTGCTCTGGCAGTCCAACACCCACCTCGTCCTCGAGTTCAGCGAGTACTACGAGATGGCCGGAGCGGTACACGGGTTCGTCGACCGGTACGTCGTCAACCTCGACCTCACGACGGGAACCGCTATCGATGTCACCGACGCCTTCACCGAAGACGGTCTCATCGCGTTCGCAGGTGCCGTCTCGTGGCGGGCCCAGGACGAACTCGGCCTGGTAGAGGTCGGGTGCTGTGACGGCGATCCGACGGATCACACGGCCATCCTGCCCGGCGGCCTCCTGGTGACCCTCGACATGCTCGACGGCCTCCCGTCGGCCATGGGCTACTTCGACCTGTTGTTCGAGTGGGAGGAGATCGACGGACTGCTCGACCCCGTAGGCCCGGCCGCGGCCGTACGCGAACAGACCCCGCCGTGCTCCGCCCACGGACTCACCGTCAAGCCGGCCGACGACGGCCTGCCCGACGCGGTCGCAGCCACCCGGAACAGGATCCTCGACGCCGCCACCAGATGTGATTGGGACGCTATAGCGGGAATCGCCGGCACCGATATCGCCTACACCTTCGGCGAGCCGTCGGATCCCATCGAGTACTGGCAGTTGCTCGAGGCTCGCGGCGGGCGGCCGCTGTACCACCTGGTCGAGTTGCTCAACCTCCCGTACGCACCGATCGACGGCTTCGACGCTACGTACTACGTCTGGCCGACGGCGTTCTCCTACGACGGATGGGAAGCCGTCCCCGAGGCCGACCGTGAGATGCTCGTCGGCCTGTATCCCGATCTCTCCGAATTCGAGGACTTCGGCGGCTACTTCGGCTGGCGAACCGGAATCACCGGTGACGGCGGGTGGAATTTCTTCCTCGAAGGAGACTGAGCCGCTGGCGCCTGCTCAGCGATCCATCCGGTGAATGAGTTGCCACACGGTCTCCTCGCCGGACCGCTCTCTCCGCCTCACGGAGGCCGCCACAGTCATCGAAAAGACGACGCCCAGAGGACCAAAGACCGCCGCGACGTAGATCTCCACAGGATTCCCTCCCTGTCTGACCCGAATCGAACACCCCGGAATCCGTGGGGCCCGCCTCCCGGCGGGCCCCACCCCAATTCATCTCCGGCACCTCAGCGGGGCCCGAGCGATACTCAGTCCAGTAGACCCAGATCCGCGATCAGATGGGCATGGGTACTCGCGATCCTGCGGTACCCCTGATTCGACGGATGGATGTCCGTCTGCGGGCCCGGGGTCAGCGGGTCGTAGTCGCTGAGCACATATCTACGTCCTGCCTTCTCACACATCTGGGTGAGTTGGCAGATCCGCCGCACGTTGGTCGGGAAGACTGCGCCGCGGGTGCGATAGGTGCCAAAGGCATTCGCCACGTCGGCGACCGGCACGCCCATGGCGTCATACACAGCCTGCAGTGTCCCGTTGAAGATCGTCGTCAATCCAAGCGAAGCCCCGGCCAACTCCTGGCCGGCAGGTCCCGTGATCCAGTAGGCCAGATTGGGGTTGAAGTAGTTCATCGCCACGATCGGCACCCCCGGCGCAACCGCTTGAAGCGTGCCGATGATCACCGGAAGGTTGGCACCAATCTGGCCCAGTTGCGCAGTGAGACAGGCATTCAGATCGGCTTCGGGGAGCGATAGATCACACGCCAGGATGTCGTTGGCACCCATGGCAATGGTGATCAACCCGACCTCACCTGGATGGGTGAGCAAGTACTCGACGGCCACATCGAGTTGCGACGTACCGCCCGGCGGCAGTTGAGCGTACGGGCCATAACACGCCGACCCGTAGGTTGAGGCCCCACCGGTGCCGAATCTCATTTCAATGGTGTCGTCGCCGGGGCAGGCCAGGTTCACGAACGTGTCGAACCCGTGGTTGTCTCGCACGTATCTGTACAAACGGTTCGTGTAGCCCCTGTTGGTGATCGGATCCGGCATCTGGGTTCCTGCAGCGACCGAATCGCCCAGGGCCAGGTATGTGCCTCCGCCTCCGCCTCCGCCGTCGACCGCCGACGACACCGGCGCGAGTGCCATCACCAACGCCCCCACCACGAGCAGAGTCATCCACCTACGCATATCTCATTCCTCCATCGAGCGCTGGAACAATAGGCAGGTCGCCCAGCGCCGCGTCGCGTGAAATCGACTTGTTCGCGTCACCGAATCGCCGGGCCCGGTGTCATTCCGGCTCGATGAGTCCCTTGCGGTCCAGGAGCGCTGGGATCACGACGAGAGCGGTGACCGCTGCGGTGATCATCGACACCCACATGATCATGGAGATCTGGGGATGGATCTTGAAGGGTGACACCCATAGTGCGGTCATCGCCACGGCGATGCCCATGGCGTTGGCGACGATCGGCCGACCCGCCTTGTCGATGGCGCGCAGGATGTACCCGTCACCGTCCGGCCTCGCATTGTCGATGGCCGCGATGAAGTGGATGGCATAGTCGATCCCGACCCCGATGACGATCGATGAGGCGATGGCCGTCACCATGTGGAGATGGATGCCCGACGCCGCGATGAACGCCAGCAGGGTGGTCACCGTCAGGGCAATCGGCACCAGTGACACCAGGGTCTCTCTGAGCCGGCGATAGGAGATCAGCAGCATGCTCGCCACCAGGACGAATGCGACGAGGAGCGACCACACCTGGGCCTGGAGGACGAGGCGGGCGATCTCATCCCACAGCACCGGCATGCCGCTGAGTTGGGTGATCTCGGGCGTCGCTCCGGCGAAGGACAGCCAACCCTGTAGATCGTCTGTCGTGAAGTCACCGGGAAGCACCATGAAGCGCAGACCGTCGTCCGACACCATGTCGCCCAGTGGTAGAGCCACCTCACCCGACAGCAAGCCTGCCGATTGCTCGGGGCCGAGAGCCGCAGCCACGTCGGCGACACTGAACACCGTCCTGATCCCGGGAAGGTCCTCGAACTCGCGGGACACGACGACGATGCGGTCGAGTTGCCCGGGACCGGCGGCCGGGTCATAGGTGAACTCGCCCATCAAAGGTGTCGCTCCGCCGAAGATCTCCTCTGTCTTTGCGAACGCCTCACGAACCGGGTCGCCCTCCTTGAAGAAGAACAACTGATCCGTGTTGACCTCCAACTGGGGCAGGTACACCAACCCGAAGACGGCGATGATCGCCACCACTGCAGGCGCCGCCCACCGTCGTCGCACCACGGCCTTGATTCCCCTGGTGATCCGCGGTCCCAGGAGCGCCGTGTGGTGATAGCCCTCGATCGTGAGGCGGGACAAGAGAGCCGGGAGGAAGAAGAACGAGATGATCCCGGCGAAGGCGAGACCCGTTGCGGCGAACAACCCCATCTGACGAATGGGG
>JABMPV010000294.1 GCA_013202595.1 bacterium | reverse complement strand
TCGGCATCGGTCAGGGTGGGCGATGCGGTGGTCGGTGCCCTCGCCGTGGTCAACGCGGTCGGTGATGTGTTCACGCTGGAAGGGGAATCGCTCACCGGCGGTCTTGCGGTCCCCACGTGGCCCGGCGCTGCTCCGGGTCCCATGGAGAACACGACACTCGTGGTCATCGCCACCGACGCTGCGTTCGATCGGGCATCGCTGCTGCGGGTCTGCGTTCGAGCCCACGACGCTCTCGGCGTCTGTCTCCGCCCCGGGCACACGAGATATGATGGCGACGCAGTCTTTGTGGTGTCCTGCGGGGACGGTGGAGCCGACCTCGACCTCGTCGGGGAGGCTGCATTTGCGGCGGTCGGCCGGGCCGTCGAGGTGGCCATCAGGGCCGCTCGCCCTCTCGGGGGAATCCCGGCTGTGGACGACGGCGCCGGAGCAGACACCCAGACATGAGCGACACAGCACCCTCCGCCCTGGAAACGCTCACGCTGAAGGCGTCCGGATGCACGGCATGCGGATTGGCGGCAGAGCGAACCAATGTGGTCTTCGGGTCGGGTTCCCCGACGGCGGACATCCTGTTCATCGGGGAGGCTCCCGGCTTCAACGAGGACCAGCAGGGCGTCCCCTTCGTGGGGGCGGCCGGCAAACTGCTCGACCGCCTTCTGGGCGAGATCGGCCTCGAGCACGACGATGCCTACATCGCCAACGTCCTGAAATGCCGGCCACCCGGCAACCGCGACCCTCGTTCTGACGAGATCGAGGCGTGCAAGGACTTCCTGGCCGACCAGTTGCGGCTCATCGATCCTGCCGTGGTGATGACCCTGGGCAACTTCGCCACCAAGCTCCTGCTCAAGCGTGACGTCGGCATCACCCGGCTACGCGGTCAGGTGTACCCCTGGTGGAACCGGTACCTCGTCCCCACCTTCCATCCGGCTGCGGCTCTCCGGGGCGGTGCGACGGTGCTCGGGCACATGCAGGAGGACTTCGCTCTCGTCCGCGGAATCCTCGACGATGCCGCCGCTGCAGAGCAGGCCGACCCCGACGCCGAGCAACTGGGCCTGTTCTCGTGATGGATATCGTCTGCCCCTCCGCCGCCGACACGCGCGCCCTCGGACGGCGGCTTGCGAGCCTCCTCGGGCCCGGTGACGTCATCCTTCTGGCTGGAGAACTCGGTGCCGGCAAGACCGTGCTCGCCGGCGGCATCGCTGAGGGCCTCGGTGTCGATGATCGGGTCGTCAGCCCATCGTTCGTCCTCGCCAGGGAGTACAAGGGGTTCGTCCCCGTGATCCATGCCGATCTGTACCGACTCGGGTCGCTCGCAGAGGTGGACGATCTCGATCTGGCCACGGATGCCGCCGACGGCGTGCTGATTGTGGAATGGGGTGACATCGCCGAGCAGCGGTTCGTCGAAGACCATCTCCTGATCAGGATCCAGCCGGACGACGAAGGCGAGGTTCGGACCGTGACCCTGATCCCGCGAGGCTCCTGGTCCGACCGCTCCCTCGATGTGGTGCAGTCGTGAAGATCCTCGCGATCGAAAGCGCCACCGCCTCATCGTCCATCGCCCTGGGCGAAGACCGCCACATCGTGGCGTCCGCTCGCAGGGTGGATCGGCGCGGTCACGTCGGGTTCCTGGTGCCGGCGATCGACTTCTGCTTCAGCCAGGCCGGATGGTCTCCGGATGACATCGATGTGGTTGCCGTCGATGTCGGGCCGGGACTGTTCACCGGTATCCGGGCGGGGCTGGCGACGGCGCAAGCCCTAGCCGGCGCGATCGGAGTTCCCCTGGTGCCCGTGCTCTCCCTCGATGCGCTCGCTCTGCGTGCCGCCACCGGCCGGCGCCGTATCTGGGCCGTCGTGGACACCCGGCGCGGCGAGTTGGCGGTCGGTCCCTATCAGCCGGCGCCGGGCGGGGTGGTCAGGGATGGCCCGGCGGAACTGGTCACGCCGCATGGGCTCCGCGGCCTGCTCGAGTCCGACTCGTCCGATGTCCTGGTGGTGGGGGATTGGGCTGCGCTTCCTGAAGGCACCCTGCGCGGCCTGCATGGCGTAAGAACGGGTCGGCCCCGCTACCCCGACGCCGGGGCCGTGCTCGAGGTCGCCCACGGCAAGGCAGAGCGCGACGAGATCCCCCGTCCCGACGAGGTGCGGCCCCAGTACATGCGTGAGCCGGATGTCGACATCAACTGGTCCGACTTCCGATCGGAGGGCCCATGGGCGAAGTGACGCTCACCTTCCGCCGCATGTCCCCGGAGGACGTCCCTGCAGTCGCCGCCCTCGAAGTCGAGGTGTTCACCGACCCCTGGTCGGCGGGTGCCTTCGCAGAAGAGGTGTCGCTGCCCGATCGGGTCTATCTGGTCGCAGAAGAGGATGGTGACGTCCTCGTCGGGTATGCCGGACTGCTGGTCGTGGCAGGAGATGCCCACGTGACCACGATGGCCGTCGCCGAGCACCGGAGGAGCGACCGGGTTGGCACGCGCCTGATGCTTCGGCTGACCGAAGAGGCACTCGGCGCCGGTGCGGGGCACCTGACTCTCGAGGTGCGCGCGTCGAACACCACGGCCCAGCACCTCTATCGGACCTTCGGGTTCGAGGACGTCGGCGTCCGGAAGCACTATTACCGGGACGAGGACGCGCTCATCATGTGGGCCATCGACATCGGAACCATTGAGTACAGAGACAGACTGGACGACATCGCGAGGTCGGTGGCATGAGTGATACCCCGCTGATCCTCGGCATCGAGACTTCATGCGACGAAACCGGCATCGCGGTGGTGCGCGGGCGCCAGGTGCTGTCCAACGTGCTCTCGTCCCAGGTGGATCTCCACAGTCGCTTCGGCGGGGTGGTGCCGGAAGTCGCGGCCAGAGCCCATGTCGAGGCGATCAGGACGCTCACCCATCGTGCGCTGGCTCAGGCCGGTGTCCATCAGAGAGATCTCGACGCCGTCGCCGCCACGCAGGGGCCCGGATTGGCCGGCGCCCTCATGGTCGGTTTCTCGTACGGCAAGGCGCTGTCGTGGGCGCTCGATCGCCCCTTCATCGGTATCGATCACATGGAGGGCCATTTGTTCGCCCACCTGATCGACCACGAGTCCTACAAGCCTCCGGCGATCGTGCTGCTCGCAAGCGGGGGCCACAGCCAGATCGTGCACATGCGTGACTGGGGTGACTACGAGGTGGTCGGTTCGACGATCGACGATGCCGCCGGCGAGGCGTTCGACAAACTGGCCAGGTACCTCGGCCTCGGCTTCCCCGGCGGCCCTGCGATCGATCGTGAATCCGAGGAGGGAGATCCGGCGACGGTTCGGTTCCCCAGGGCGCTGCCCGATCGTCCGTACGATTTCTCGTTCAGCGGCCTCAAGACCTCGGTGACCACCTATGTGCGCAAGCATCACGCCGCGGGCGATCTCCCTCCGATCCCCGATATCGCCGCCTCCATTCAGGAAGCCATTGTCGATGTGCTCGTCACCAAGACGTTCAATGCGGTCGAGGCGACCGGAGTCCGACTGGTGGCCGGGGGCGGCGGCGTGCTCGCCAACCGCAGGCTGCGCGAACGCCTGACGGCCGAGGGACGCGAGCGCGGTGTGGAGGTCCTGCTGCCGTCACGGGTGCTCTGCACCGACAACGGGGCGATGATCGGCGCCGCGGGGATCTATCGCTTCGGCCTCGGAGAGATCACATCGCCCGGAGCCGAGGTCGACTCGTCGCTGCGCCTGGGCTCATGAACAGGCGGCCGACCCTCAGGGTCGGTGGCATCCCCATCAGGATGGACCTGTCCTGGGCGGCCATCACAGTGGTGGTCGTCGTCCTGATCGGCTTCCGGGTGAGTTGGGACGGAGCGTCGGGAGCCGTATCCGTCGGGGCCGGGGTATTCGGTGCCGTCCTGCTGGTGCTTGCCGTCGCATTCCACGAACTGGCTCACGCCCTGGCCGCTCGCCGCCGCGGGATCCCCGTGTCGGGCGTGACGCTGTTCGTCTACGGGGGCTTCACCGAGATGGGGGGCGACCCGGCTGATCCCGGCGACGAGATGGCCGTGGCCATCGCCGGGCCCGTGGCGTCCCTGGCACTCGCCGCGGTGTTGCTGGCTGCCCGCCTGGCCGTCGGCAGGGGTGCGTTCGGCGATGTCCTCGGTCTCATGGCGGTCGTCAACCTCGGTGTCGCCGGCTTCAACCTCCTGCCGGGGCTTCCACTCGACGGCGGCCGGGTGCTGGGATCTCTGGTGTGGCGGTGGACCGGTGACCCGGAGCGGGGCACGGTCATGGCCGTTCGATCCGGTCAGGTCACAGGCGTCCTCCTCGCGATCGCCGGAGTTGCCGTTCTCGCCATCGGGCGGGAGTCGGTGGGGCTATGGGGAGTCGCCGCCGGATGGTTCCTTGCTCATGCGGCTTCCGCTGCAGGGCGGATCTCCGGAAAGGCGGGGTCGCCGGTGAGTGCCGTCATGATCTACCCCGGGCATGCCGTGGCGCATGGGGACATCGTCGGTGGCGCACGGGACGCGCCGTTGCCGGTCATCGATGCCGGTCGGGTTGTCGGCGTGGTTCCGGTTGGTGCCGCCTCCGGCGTCGTGGCGGGTCGGGTGATGACCCCCGTCGATCGGGGAGATGTCTTCGAGGCGAGTGAACCGATCGGAAAGGTGCTGCGACGGGTGGCCAGAACGGGCCGGCCGGCGGTGGTGGTGGCCGGCGGGAGGATGCTGGGAGTGGCCCCCGAGGAGGCCATCCGGGCCTTTCTGGAGGGTTAGCACTCTGTCCGAGAGACCGCTAGCAGTCAACCCAGGAGACTGCTAGTGTTGGCAGTCGCAATGCAAGAGTGCTAACCCGAAGGAGGGAGCCCAACTCATGAAGTTGCAGCCCCTGGGCGACCGTGTGGTCGTGAAGCCCAAGGACGATGACGATGCCCGCACACCGAGCGGACTCGTGATCCCCGACACAGCAAAAGAAAAGCCCCAGCTCGGCGACGTGCTGGCAGTGGGACCCGGCGACTTCCAGGACGGCGAACGCCTCCCGATGGATGTCGAAGTGGGCGACGTGGTCGTCTACTCCAAGTACGGCGGCACCGAGGTCAAGTACGACGGTGATGAGTACCTCATCCTCTCGTCTCGTGACCTGCTCGCCGTAATCCGCTGATTCAGAGGAGAGATTCACACCAATGGCAGCCAAAGAACTGAAGTTCAATGAGGAGGCCCGACGCGGTCTCCAGAACGGTGTCGATAAACTCGCCGACACTGTCAAGGTGACGCTCGGCCCCAAGGGCCGCAACGTCGTGCTCGAGAAGAAGTGGGGCGCTCCCACCATCACGAACGACGGCGTGTCCATCGCCAAGGAGATCGAAC
>JABMPV010000293.1 GCA_013202595.1 bacterium | reverse complement strand
TGAACTGCGCACGCCCCTCACTGCCGTGGTCGGGTTTGCAGAAGTCCTTCGAGATTCAGCACACACGATCCCGGAGAACGAGCGCGCGGAGTTGCTCGAGATGGTGGTCAGACAAGGCGCCGACCTCACGAACATCATCAACGACCTGCTGGTGGCCGCGCGAATCGACGTCGGCGATCTGACGGTCGCCGCGGTCCCGGTCAACCTGTCAGCTCAGATCGCTCAAGTGTCGGAGTCACTCGACAGGAATCAAGCCGCCCGCATCGACGTTACCTGCGATTCGGCGCTGGCCGTGGGCGACCCCGATCGGATCCGCCAGATCGTTCGCAACCTCCTCTCAAACGCCCTCCGATATGGCGGCGAGGCGATTCACGTCGGCGTGCTCAACGGTGGCTCCACCGCCAGAGTCCTCGTCTGTGACAACGGGGCCGGCGTACCCGAGGAGGACCGCGAGCGGATCTTCGAGCCCTACCAACGTGCCCACAACGCCCTCGGGATCGCCGACTCCATCGGACTGGGACTGGCGATCTCGCGCCAACTCGCCCGACTCATGGGCGGCGATCTGAGCTACCGGCACCAGCACGGAGAAAGCGTCTTCGAACTCTCCCTACCGGTCAGCGAATAGCCACCCACGGCAGAGCAGACCCGGTCGGCCGCGGGGACTCTTGCCAATCCATGGAGTTCTCCTCCGGCATTGCCGTGAGACGATCGCACCACATCACGTTCGCCTCCTTCAGCCGGTGAGTAGTTCGCGGGCCAACGTCACGCCACCCGGTGCAGTCGGCGAGTACCCATCGGCACCAATCGAATCCGCAAACGGCTGGGAGATCGCCCCACCACCAACAATGACCTTGAGACCAGCCCTGAGCCCAGCCTCACCGAGCGCCACAATCACCCGCTTCTGCTCCTGAGCAGTAATCGTCAACAACGCCGACATCGCCACCAGGTCGGGTTGAAGTTCGCGAACAGTGTCCACGAACCTGGCGACAGGGACATCGATACCCAGGTCGATCACCTCGAACCCATCCGCCGTCAACAGGGTGCAGAAGATCGTCTTACCAATATTGTGGATATCACCGGCCACCGTCCCCGCCACAACCTTCCCGGCACTCGACCGGGTCCCGCCACTCGCCTTGAACGCCGCCTCAACAATCGGCATCGCCTGCTGGGTGGCTTCCGCCGCACTGACCAACTCGGGAAGGAACAACTCCCCGGCACCAAACGCGTCACCCACCTCACGGATCGCATCGGTCAACACGTCGAGGACAGCCTTGGGATCGGTCCCCGCATCCAAAGCCCGACCGGCCAGGGCAGCGGCCCCATCACCGTCATACTCCTTGACCGCCTTCGCCAAATCAGCGAGTGTCTGATCGTCCATCCGATACTCCCTTCGGTTCACCGCGACACCCGGGACATCCCGGGCAATCGGGTGGCTTCGCATGACTCCTGCCGTCGAATCCGCCCGCCGGCGATACGATCTCCTGCCCGGCTAGCGAGTCTATCAAACGATAGGTAGTCTAGGAGTCGGAGTATGAGGCGTCCACTGGGCCCCGCCGCAGCGGCAGTGGATTCCCCCGGCGGCGTGTCGAGTGCAGCAGCGACTATGGAGGTGTTCGATGTTGGATGGTTTCACTCGTGCGATGAGTCCGCTGGAGACCCTGAGCCCTGAGGAGTTGGAGACGATCCATGCCGGGGCGCTGTTCACGCTCGAGAAGACCGGTATGCGCATCGACTCCACACGAGGCATGGATCTCATGGAGAGCGCCGGCTGCCGGGTCGACCGTGAGAACAACCGCGTGCGGATTCCGGCGTGGCTGGCGGAGGAGTGTCTACGACTGACCCCGAGCAGCTATCTGGTGACAGCCCGAGACGGACACAGCGATCTGATGGTCGGAGGCGATCGCCTCTATTTCATGCAGGGCATGGGGATGCGTCACGTCGACCTCGACACGTGGGAGATCCGGCCTGCCACCCTGACCGAGCATCGGGACGCCACGATCGTCGCCGACGCTCTGGAGAACTGCCACATGGCCGATGCCATCTTCTCCTACACGGAGTTGGAGGGCATCCCACCGATCATGACCTTCCTCGAGAC
>JABMPV010000292.1 GCA_013202595.1 bacterium | reverse complement strand
TGAACGCGGCAAACGTTTGTGGTCGGGGCACTAGCCTCTCCGTTCATGGAAATGATGGGATCGTGGAAGCGCTGTTGAAGGGGGTGCTCGCCGGGTATGGGATTGCCATACCCGTTGGGGCTATCGCCGTGCTGATCGTCCAGGTCGGCATCCGGTGCGGCTTCCGGTGCGCTGCCAGCGCCGGAGCCGGTGCAGCGACCGCAGATCTCCTGTATTCGGTGGTTGCGGTGACCGCTGGTGCTGCTGTGGCTGGCTCCATCGACTCTTTGGGGAGCCCTCTTCGCCTTGTGAGCGGAGGCGTACTTGTCTTGATCGGCGTCCTGGGTCTTTACCGGGGTCGAAGCTCTCCGCCCCTACCGGACATCGATCTCCCGGGACGGGCCGACTATGCCGCCACGTACACGAAGTTCCTCGGACTCACCCCGGTGCCTGGCACCCGCGGGCTCATAGCGATCGATTCGCGGCCTAACGACTGGATTGGGTGAGTCCCCACTCGGTCATGATGCTGAATCCGAGAGCCGGATGTTTCTGATAGGGGTCCCGAGGGACTTCTGTACGCTGGGTCCCCAGGGATCGAACGGTGGAGGAGGGAGTCGCCTGCTGTGACAGTCGGACTGATCGTTCTGGCCGTGGCCGTTCTGATCGGAGCTGCGAGCGTTGTCTGGGCGGTGTCGCGTGGTGGAGGGGGACGCGGTCGCCGGCGTATCGAGCAGTTCGTCGCGTCTCAACAGGAGTTGGCAGGACAGTTGACCTCGCTCGCAGAACAACAAGCAGCGTCCTCGGCGGCTACCGCCAAGGCTGTTCAAGAGTCATCGGAGCGGCTGACCAAGGCCATGAATGAGCGACTTGAGCAGGTGCAGGATCGCATGGGGGAGAGCCTGCAGAAGTCGTCCAAGGAGACGGCCGAATCGGTGGCGAGGATGACGGAACGGCTCACCGTGATCGACAAGGCGCAGGAGAACATCACCAAGCTCTCAACTGAAGTTGTCGGCCTCCAACACATCCTCGATGACAAGCAGGCCCGCGGGGCGTTCGGAGAGGTCCAACTTGAGGCCATCGTCGAGGATGCTTTGCCGAATACGGCCTACGAGTTCCAAAGCGTGCTTTCGAACGGGAAACGAGCCGACTGCCTGATCAAGCTCCCCAGCCCTCCTGGTTCGGTTGTCGTGGATGCGAAGTTCCCGCTCACCGCTTACCGGAACATGCTGGATGCTGACAACGACGCCGATCGTGCGGCGTTCTCCAAACAGCTCAAAGGAGACGTGAAGAAACACGTCGGGGACATCTCGGACAAGTACATCATCTCCGGCGAGACGGCGGACTCGGCACTGATGTTTCTGCCCTCCGAGGCCGTCTACGCCGAACTGCACGCTCACCACGCTGACGTCATCGAAGCGAGCTACAAGGCGCGGGTCTACATCGTGTCACCTACGACGATGATGGCGACGCTGACGACGGTGAGAGCCGTCCTGCGCGGTGCCGAGATGCGCAAGCAGGCCGGTGTCATCCAGACCGAGGTCGGCACCATGCTGGGGGACGTCACGCGGCTTTCGGACAGGGTTGGGAACCTCCGGACCCACTTCGATCGAGCGAACCGTGACATCGACCAGATCGAGATTTCCGCAGGAAAGGTCCAGACACGCGGCACGAAGATTTATGAACTCGACCTCGGCGAACCTGACAGAGAGGTGCTTTCCGCATCCGAGGAATCACCGGCGTTGCCTGCCCAGTCGATGCCTGAGGATTGACGCTGCGGACGCAGGATTCTCAGCGCAGACGGCGCCTGGCGGCAGGAAACGGGCTGAGGCATGCCGTAGCTAAGCGTCGTCACCTCCATCCGGAGCGCTGATCTCAAACGGGATGCGAACGACCGTTCGATAGTCGGTGAAGTCCGGCAAGGGGTCCCGAGGGGCACCTGACGGCGCCACTCCCTGGGCCAATGTCGCAAGATGTTATGTGGGACGGAAGGTACGGGCACCTCGCTGACGCGTAGGCTCCGCAACACCGGAAACCCATGGTCGGCTGACAGCTCGAACACGACCTTGAGAGGACCGATGAAGGAAGTCGTAATCCATGCCGGTGAGCGCAGCCGCGTGCTTCGCCGTTTCAGCAGCAGTATCCCGCGAAGATTCTCGTTCGATGTCGAGCTGCTCGGCGGGTCGGGAGAGGTCTCGGGGACGGTCGAAGTCGCCGGGTCGCGCTGGTTGTTCTCCAAGCCACCGCTGATGCTGGAACTGCGTCGCGCGATGACCGTGGAGAAGGGATTCTGGGACACCCTGTTCTCGGTCTTCATCACACCTGATCAAGATGTGAGGGTGGTCCTTCACTGACTCGGAACCCGAGTTGAATTCGGGGAGTTCAGTCGGGGGTCTGGGTGACACTCTCGCACCCTGGGGTGCCGTCGATAAAGGTCACTCCTCCGGAGGTTTCGTGAGGCGGGGTTCAATAGCAGCCGACACGCGCCGTCGTCCTTCCGGTGTGCTCGGGCCTACATCCGAGCCGTGATCTCAGCGAAAGGGCTCCCATCATCGAGCCGAGACGACCGATCGGCTGATATGAGACGGCCATCCGCGTCGAGGAGAAGCACCGCTGGCATGGAAATGGGTTGCTTGGCTGCCCCGAACAGGAGACGGTCGTACCACGGGGCCCCCGCCGGTCGCGAAGCCCGATCTCATCGAGGAACGTCTCAGGGATGTCGCACAGGATCACGATCGCTTCGCCGACATGCTCCTGGATCAGTCTCGCTTCCTCGGGTCCATCAACCGATCCAGCGAAGACGGCTACTCCTGCCTCGACGAGCGCGTCATTCTGGGTGAGGATCGCGTCGACCTGGACCTTGCTTGTCGGGCACCACCATCCCCGGTAGAGGGTGAGCAGTGCCGGGCCGTTGGCGGTCAGGTCGCGTTCGGACACTTGTGCACCCTCCACGGTGACTGCCGTCAGGGCCGGTAGTCGATCTCCTGGCTTCACTGCGAGCCGGTCCGAGCCTCGGAATCTGAATTCGGCGCGAGTGAAGCCGAACCAGAGGATACCCACGGCAAGAGCGACGATCGGCAGTGCCACCCGATCTCCTGTCGCCCAACCCACTCCCGCGAGCGTCATGCCTGCCGCCACCACACCATCGAAAACCCAGGTTCGGTAGGTGAACCCACCGACCACGAAGAGCAGAACAACGTATCCCACGAGGCTGGCGAGCACGAGTATGAGTCCAGCGAAGGTCACAGCATGAGGCTATCGACTGCGGTGGCGCTTCGCCCAGGCAACCGGCGTCTCGCACCGCCGATGCTTCGGGTGACCACTCCGGACCCTGGGGTGACGTCGCAAGTTCGTAGACGCGCCGTTGGTCTTGGGGTGGTGCG
Organism: bacterium; assembly: GCA_013202595.1. Classification (GTDB taxonomy): domain Bacteria; phylum Actinomycetota; class Acidimicrobiia; order Spongiisociales; family UBA11373; genus JABMPV01. The sequence continues at coordinate 983 of JABMPV010000292.1, read as the reverse complement.
TCCCGGAGTCGAGTCTTTGCGTCGGTTGCGAGTTGGTGGAGTTGGTTGAGGCGGGCTCGGTTTGCTGCGCTGCGTTCTTCCCAGAGGTAGGTGGTCATCGTGACACTGTGGGTCGTGGTGCCCATCAGCCTCCGACTGTTGGCCGCTGGCCTGGAGCACCCAGTGCGCTGGTGTCGGAGGGGCGTCTCGTTACCTAACTTCGCGCACTGAGACCGGCCGGATCGCACATCCGATCGAGTACACCTCGCTTGCCGCGTTGTGCCTGATCAGGGTGCGCGGACGAGTTCCGGCACCCTCAGGTGGCCGGGCTGGACTTCGCTGCTCATCAGTTGTCGATCGCGTTGGAGGCGAGTTCACTCTCGGCGCTGTCGCGTATCGCCGGTTGCGTTGCGGTGTCGATCACGATCCGGTCGCGTCCTTGGCTCTTCGCCTGGAATAGGGCGGAGTCAGCGATCCGGCACAGGTCATCGAGCGACTCCGCGTCGTTGGTGTGGGTAAGCCCGAAGCTCGCTGTGAACCCGGGCACAGTCCCGGCTGCAAGTGCCACCACGAGCTCCTCTTGTATGCGGCGAAGCGCTCCAGCGGCCTGTTCGGTAGTCCGGTCGGGGAACACGATCACGAACTCTTCGCCGCCGTAGCGGCTGAGGAGGTCATCGGCCCGCAGCGTTGAGCGCATTGTTCGAGCGAAGAGCCGCAGCGCCCGGTCCCCGGCATCATGCCCGTGGGTGTCGTTGAGGAGTTTGAAGTGATCCAAGTCGACCATCGCCAGGGAGAACGAGACGCCGCGAAGCAACAGTTCGTGCGTTTGGTCCTCGAATGAGCGACGGTTCAGCAGACCGGTGAGTGGGTCTGTCGCGGCCTGGATCGTGGTTGCCGACATCACCCGCAACATGCCGATGCGAGATCCGACTTGGGTTGCGATCGATTCGAGCACATCGATATGACCGTGCAACGGTGGTGCCCCCGGGTCACCGGTGGTGTGC
>JABMPV010000291.1 GCA_013202595.1 bacterium | reverse complement strand
TCAATGGCTTGAAGGGGTCCCTCGGCTGGCCGAAGATCCCGACGTTGGACAAAGTGATCGGCGTCCAGGCCAGGGTGGAACCCGTGACGACGCCGGTCGTGGGCCGCGGCACGGCATTGGGCGACGTCTCGAACACCCCTGCGGATGCCATCAGCCAGACCGACCCGACCGCAGTGGTCACGAGCACGAGAGACACGAGCACCGAGAGGAGGGTCCGCTTGGCGCCGGGAAAGGCTGCCATCAGGCCTCCTCCCCGCCATCTGTCGCATCGTCGCCGTCATCGGTGGGCGGAACCTCGATGATGATCGGCACGAGGTCCGAGAGCGTGAACAGATTCATCTCGAGTGTCACGGTGAGCATGGTGTTGCCCGCCTCATCTGTCACCGACGACAGCGTCACGCCGTCGACACGGACCAGCCGATCCATCTCGGTCAATCCAAACAGGAATCCCATGACATCGAAGAACGCGCCCTCGAGATTGGTGACCACAGTGATCTGCCTGAGGTCAGCGTTCTCCTGGATGAGCGATGGCACAGAGGGAGCCAGCGTCGAAAGCTCTACGCCCGTAGCAATCGCCAGTTCGTTGATCTCCTCGATGAACTCATCGAGGAGCGGTTCGGCGGGGATCAGTGTCTCCAGAGTTCCGATTCCGGCGAGGTACTCGACCTCGCTATCGGAGATGTCCTGCAGTGCGGCGATCTGGCCTCTGAGCCGGGACTCATCGGATTGCGCTGCGATCAAATCCGACTTCGCTTCGTCGATCTGGGTGTTGCGCGGCGAGATGAAGAGAAACCACCATGCCACCAGCAGCAGCAATGCGCCAAAGAACCCGAACAGAGCCACGCGTCTCATGTCACGGCACCTCGGGGATGATCGATTCGGCCCGATTTGTCGTCGCATCGGTGGTCAGGATCGCGGTCGAAGAGAACTCGACGACCGGTGACTCGCCGACGACCGACTCTGCCATCGTGCTCACCCAGGTCCCGCCGAAGCCCACCATGCTCTCGGAGTCAAGTGCTCGCAGCCAATCCGAGATATCGGGGAACGCGAATCCCACTCCACTGAAGGACACCTGGCCGATCGCAGCCGTGTTCGGCGACGAGGCGAGCGTCCCGGTGAACTCACGCAGCCACACCCGTGGGGGGAGCATCCGTGCGAGATCGTTGAGGAGGATTCCCCAGTCGACGTCGTCTGCGAGTGCGACCCGAACCAGATCCGCTTTGGCCTCGAACTCCTCACGGAGTCCGCCGGCATCGGAGAGAACGACGATCTCACGCTGCAGAGATTCGTTGACCTGCAGTTGGGCCTCGACATCGGACTCGGCGGAACTCACCTTGCCACCCCAGTACACGACACCGACCACCAGCAAGGCAACGTAGGCGATACCGAGCGCGATCACACCGATCATCCGCCGGCGTCGTTTGCGCTTCGTCGAGACCTCGGGTGGGAGAAGATTGATCGGCCTCATCGTCGATTCCTATGCGACATGGGCGAATCTGCTGCTCGGCGCGACGATGTACGAGCCCCACAGCGCGAGCCCGACGGCAGTCGGCAGCACGGGCTGAAGCGCAAGGAGTTGCGATTCGGTCATCTGGACCCTGCCGACGCTGACGTGATCCAGGACCCGCACCGGCTCCACCTTGGTACGCAGCGCCCTCCCGGCGCGATTGGCCAGATGGGGCAGCCGTGCTCCGTTGCCGGAGACGACGAGGCGATCGAGAGACGGCTCGCCTGCCTGGGTCAGGTAGTAGTTGATCGAACCCCGGATCTCCTCGATGAGTGCGTCCGAGACCCTGGTGAGGACGCGACGAGCGGCGATCTCGATGTCTTCACCCTCGGGCGTCCCTTCCGGCGCCACACCGACTTCGCGCTTCATCTCCTCGGCGTCTTCACGGGTCAATGAGAGGCTGCTCATCAGTGCATCGGTGAAGTCATCGCCACCCGTCGGGAGGACCCGGACGAACCGGGAGATGCCGCCGCGCACAATGGCGATCTGGGACATGGACGCACCGATGTCGAGCAGAGCCTGGGGTCCGTCGCCTCCGAGCAGGAGGTCAGAACCGAAAGCCGCCCTGACCAACCCGAACGCCGACAGATCGACAGATTGGACATCGATGCCGATGGGCGCGGTGAGCGAGATGACACTCTCCACGAGATCTCGCGGTGCTGCGACGACGAGCACGGACATCATGAGGTCGCCGTCGGGCGTGTTGAACTCCTCGAGAGGCACGTAGTCGAGGATCGCATCCTCTACAGGAATCGGAATGGCATCCTGCACCTGATAGGGAAGAGCCTCGACCATCTCCTCTTCTTCGAGATGGGGCACGTCGACCTGGCGGACGATCACCCGCGGGTTCATGATGCCGACGATCACTCGCCTCTTGGGAAGGCGATGGCGCTTCCACAGGGCAGCCACGGCTTCGCCCACCGCTGCCGGGTCGACGATCTCACCCGAGGCGACGGCGCCATGAGGCAGCGGCATGTCCACGAACCGGCGCAAGACCGGCGAGGACCTACCGCTTTCTACGACTGCCGCGCGAATCGCGTTGGAGCCGATGTCGAGGCCGACCGCAATCGGCATGCATACCTCCGCTGGGGCATCGGCGTCTTCAAGGTCACCCCATCACAGTTGTGTAGTTACACCTGTGTTGCTCGGAAGTGTACGCGCGGCGCCCTCTCGCGCAAAGGACCATTGCCACGCCGAGCGCGCAATCTTCGCGCCCGTGGCGCGCAGATCAACCGGGAGCGATCAGCCGAGGTACCACGATGCGATCGCCTCTCCCCAAGTCACAGAGATCCAAGCTCCGGCAACCATGGCCGGTCCGAACGCTATGGCGTCACGCCTGCCCGCCTTCCGTGCGATCAGGAGTCCGACGCTGACGAGTCCCCCCACCACGAAGGCGGCAAACACCCCCACGCCGAGCACCCGCCACGATTGGTAGGTGAGGAACCCTCCCAGGAGGAAGGCCAGCTTGACGTCTCCGAATCCGAACCCTCCCCTGGCGGCGATCGCCAGAAGCAGGAACCCTGCGAAGTAGGCGGCCCCACCTCCGAGCGCGCGGAGCAGAGCGGCCGGGTCGCCATCGAGCACTGCCCCTACAGACAGCAAGACGGCACCTACGATCGTCCCAGGAATCAGAATCCTGTTGGGAATCCGCTTGTGATCGAGATCCGTCAGTGTGAGGACGATCCCGACGGCGGCGAACCACCAGTAGGCAGGCAGCACCCACGCCTCACCGATCAGCCACGCGGTGAGCGCGAAGAGACCTGCAGTGCCGACCTCGACGATCGCGTACCGCGGTGAGATCGGTGTTGCGCAGTCACGGCACATTCCCCGCAAGATCAGCCACGAGAGGACGGGGATGTTGTCGCGTGCTCTGATGGCATGGCCGCATGTCGGGCAGGCCGACGGCGGATGGGACACGGACTTGCCCAGAGGCAGCCGGTAGGCAACGACATTGAGGAATGAGCCAAACACGAGGCCGAGGACCGCTCCGGTGGCTATCAGGAAAGGGGTGAGATCGGCCATCTCTTCAGTTATCGGTCGTCGGTCGTCGGTCTTCAGTCGTCATTCGTCATTCTTCAGTCGTCCTAGAGACGTCGGTGGCAGCGTAGAGGTCGGAGGCTCTGGAGTCGGTGACCCTGCAGCGAGAGAGAACGGACCTGGACGCGGAGCAGACCGGGACGCAGAGCAGGGGCGGGCCACTCCGGAACCAGCATCCCCCCGCCCCACGAAGCCAAAACGCGCCAAACCGAAACCCGAAACACTCCCGTGCCCTGGACGCGGAGCAGGGGCGGGC
>JABMPV010000290.1 GCA_013202595.1 bacterium | reverse complement strand
TGTGATGATCTGGATCTTGGCGGCCGCGGCCATCGTCAGCGGGATCGGCCTCGATGAATGGATCGATGCCGGGGTCATCGTTGCGATCGTCTTGCTGAATGCGATCCTCGGATTCGTCCAGGAGGCTCGCGCCGAGACGGCGCTGGCGCGGCTGGAGGAGATGTCCGCACTCGAGGCCGTGGTGTTGCGCGATGGCGTCCAGCAACGGGTGGCGGGGGCCGATATCGTTCCGGGAGACGTGCTGGTCATTGCGGCCGGCGACCGGATCGCCGCCGATGCGAGAGTGATTTCGGCGGCCCACCTCGAAGTTGAGGAATCGGCGCTCACCGGCGAGTCGTTCGCGGCCAGGAAATGGCCCGACTCCGCAGCATCCGGTTCGTCGCTCGGTGACCGGCACTCGATGCTGTTTTCGGGCACGTCGATTGCCTCGGGCAGGGGTGTGGCGATCGTCGTCGAGACGGGTGCTTCCACCGAGATGGGCCGCATTGCCGACGTTCTCGCCCAGGAGGAACCGGATTCCCCGCTCACCATCGAGTTGGACAGGGTCGGCAAGCGCCTCGCACTCCTGGCCATCGGCACTGCGGGTCTCGTGTTCCTTGCAGGCGTGCTGCGGGGCAATCCGATCGAGGCGATGATCCTGACGGCCGTGGCGCTGGCCGTCGCCGCGATCCCGGAGGGCCTGCCGGCGGTGGTGACGATCACCCTGTCTGGTGGAGTGCAGCGCATGGCCGAGCGCAACGCCATAGTCAGGCGACTCCCTGCAGTCGAGGCTCTCGGGTCGGCGAGCGTCATCTGCACCGACAAGACGGGGACACTCACACGCAACGAGATCAGGGTGCAGCAGGTGGTCCTCGATCGCCTCGAGGGCCACCCGGGCGCTCTCGACCCATCCGACCCGCGGGTTGCCGCCTTCATCAGTGTCGCCGCTCTCTGCAACGACGCGTCGGTTGCTGATGACGGCAGCGCGATCGGCGATCCCACCGAGAGCGCCCTGCTGATTGCACTGAGTGACATGGCGGTGGATCCCGGGCCGATCCGGGCCGAATCTCCCAGACTCGATGAGATCGCCTTCGATTCGCGGCGCAAGCGCATGAGCACCATCCACGCCTTCGGTGAAGCAGAGGTGGTCATGGTCAAAGGGGCGCCCGAGGAGGTGCTCGCACGGTGTGATCGCATCGAGACGGAACACGGCCCGGCTGCGATCGGCCTGGCACCCGACGAGGTACTCGAGCAGGCGGCGCAGTTGGCCCGATCCGGCCTGCGAACGCTCGCCTTCGCCTACAGGTTGGGCTCCGACATGGTGGACGCTGATCAGGACGTCATCGAAGCCGGCCTCGTCTTCGCAGGGTTGACCGGGATGAGCGATGAGATCCGCGAGGCGGCAGCACCGTCGGTAGTCGAGGCCAGACGAGCCGGGATCGCCGTGGTGATGGTGACGGGCGATCACGAGGTGACTGCACGGGCCGTGGCGCGGGAGGTGGGGATTCTCGACGAGTCGGGCAAGGTGATGCGCGGCGAGCACCTCAGGGAGATGTCGGTCGACGATCTGGTCACCGACGTCCACCGCTATCAGGTCTACTCCAGGATCGACCCCCTGGACAAGGTCAAGATCGTCGAAGCCTGGCGGAGCAGGGGAGAGATCACCTCGATGACCGGCGACGGGGTGAATGACGCGCCGGCCCTCCGCTCGGCCGACGTCGGTGTTGCCATGGGCAGCGGCACCGACGTGGCCAAGGATGCCTCATCGATCGTGCTGGCAGACGACGACTTCGCCTCGATCGTCGCGGCGGTCAAGGAGGGTCGTGGGATCTTCACCAACCTCAAGACCGTCGTCTACTACCTGCTGTCGTGCAACGCCTCTGAGGTCCTGACGATGTTCGTCGGGTTCCTTGCGTTCGGTGCGCTGGGGGACCCGCTGCTGGCCGTCCAGTTGCTATGTATCAATCTGGTCACCGACGGCCTTCCGGCGCTCGCGCTGGGAATCGACCCGCCGCCACCAGGGATCATGGACCGGCCGCCCGACAAGAGCAGAGACATCCTGTCGGTTCGCCGTCAGTTGGCCCTGCTGCGCCACGGGGCGATCCTGGCATCTGCCACCCTCGGTGCTCTTGTGATCGGCTGGTACGTGATGGGTCTGGAATGGCCTGTGGTGCGCACGATGGTCTTCACGACTCTCGTCACGGTCCAGTTGGCCCACGCCTACTCGATCAGGGCACGTTCGGGTCGCCTCCGTGACGGCCCGGGGCGCAACAGGATGCTCGTGATCTCGGTACTCGGCTCGTTCGCGCTGCATCTGCTGGTGCTGTACACCCCGGTCGGCCGCTCGCTGTTCGACGTCGCGTGGCTGCCACTGAGCACATGGCCGGTCATCGCGTCGCTCACGGCGGCATCGTTCTTCAGCGTGATGTTCCTCAACAGGTGGGCTGCGAGGAGCGCAGGGGTCTGACTGCGATGAGTCGGCCGGCTACTCGTCCGACTGGTCGAGGTATCCGTCGACGAGATCTTCGAAGATGGCGGCAGCTTCGTCCTGATTCAGGTCGACCACGCTGGCGCCGTTCCGGGTGGTGACGGTTCCCTGGAGGACGAGGTTGGTGACGGCTGCGGGATCCATCTCCCACGCGCCTGCCGCGAGAGTGAGCAGTTCCTCGGCCGTGAGGTTGGTCCAGGTCCTGTTGTCGAGCATCTTGAGCAGCAAGGGGAGTCGGCTGATATCGGTTGCCAGTACCGCATCGAGTGCGCCGTGGATCACTATCCCCTGATGGAACGACCTGGTGAAATCGCCGCCGTTGATGGTGCGGTTCCTCGAGAAGGCGAGAGCATTGGCCCCGTAGAGCACCTGCTCGCCGGCGTTGAGGTACGCCTTCGACTTGGGCTCGGCCATGGAGAAGGGGACATTGACACTGACCCCGCCAAAATCGTTGACCAGATGCTCGAAACCGTAGAAGCCCGTGACGATGTAGCCCTCGATGGGAAGGCCGCTCACTTCCGCTGCGACCTGAGCCGATGCGTCGGGTCCGGCCAGAGCGTTGACGTGGGTGAACTTGTCCGGCCCATACGGGGCTTGCACGTAGGTGTCTCTGGGGAATCCGGTGATGGCCCCGGCATGCTCGGCGACGTTGGACGAGAGGATGTGGAGGCTGTCGCCGCGAAACACCGGCTGTGATTGCCCTGGTCTGGCGTCGCTGCCGATGATGAAGACCTGCCGCACCGGCTCTCCGTACCAGGTGTCGTATCCCACGGACTCGAGCTTGGCCCCGACGATTCGCCATTCGTCTCCGTCGTTCACCGAGAGCACGACGTCGCCTTCGCCGACGGTTGCCACGGCGATCCTGGAGATCCCCTCTTCCTCGGTGCCGAGGCTGGCGCCGTTGGAAGCGCCGGTGCCGCTGAAGTCACCGCTGGGTGCCCGGCTCTCGAGGTAGTCCTGGAGTCCCTGAACCATCTCGGGCATCGGGTTGGAGGTGTCCCCGAGCCAGGCGTAGAGCTCTTCGACCATCGCCGATGGCCTGCCTTCGGTCTCCATGGTCACCTGGATGTCGAACACCGGGCGATCGCCCATGGTGGTCGTGGTCGGCCCGGTGGTCGTGGTGGTCTCTGCCAGGGTGGTGGAGGTGGCCGGCGTCGACGTGGTCACGGTGGTTGCCGCTGCCACGGTCGTGGTGGTGGCTGTGTCGCCGTCATCGCTTCCGCCGAAGATGAGGAGGCCGCCGGTCAGAAGGAGGGCTGCCGTGGCGGCTGTGCCGCCTGCAATGGTGAGGTTTCGCTTGTTCACGGCCGGGATGGTACCGGCGGGTTCGGTATGGACCAGGTTTCGACACCGGGGCCGTTCTCAGGATTCGGTGGTGGGCTCCTGAGGCCCCTTCGCCGCCCCACCGGGACCGACGTCGACCGTTCGCAGGATGAAGTATCCGATGACACCGGCCAGAGTCGACCCGGCAAAGATGCCCACCTTGCCCAGGTCGATCAACTCCGGATCGGTGAAGGCCAGGCTGTCGACGAACAGGGCCACGGTGAAGCCGATGCCGGCGACCGCGGCGAGGCCGATGATGTGCCGCCAGGTGGTGAGGCGGGGGAGTCTTCCCAGCTTCAACTTGACGGCCAGCCAGGTGAATCCGGTCACCCCCACCAATTTCCCCACGAGGAGGCCGACGCCCGTTCCGAGGGCGACGGGGTGGGTCACGCTCTCGACGAGGTCGACGCCCGCAAATCGGACGCCGGCGTTTGCCAGGGCGAAGATCGGGACGATCGCGAAGGACGACCAGGGGTGGAGCGCTTGCTCCAGTCTGTTGAGCGGGGACACGGACTCCCGTGCGATCGCGGCGATCTGGAGGGCGTCCTCATCGACTCGTTCAGGGCCGAACGGAGCGCGCGCGTCGAAGTCGTAGCGGTCGAGGATGCGGGTGGCCCTGTCGTGGTACTCCCGATCGCTGTACATCGGGAGGGCAGGGGTGAGCAATCCGAGCGCGACGCCGGCCAGGGTGGCGTGGACTCCGGATTCGAGCATGAAGAACCACATCGCCAGCGCCATCGGCACGTAGAACGCAAATGATCTGATGCCCACCCGCTTGCCGATCCACATCGCCCCGAATGTCCCGAGTGCTGCGAGCAACCACAGGAAGGACAGGTCGTCGGTGTAGAAGATGGCGATGACGAGGATCGCACCGATGTCGTCGACGATTGCGAGGGCGAGGAGGAAGAGTTTGGCCCCGATCGGCACCCGCCTTCCCAGCAGAGCGACGATGCCGACCGAGAAGGCGATGTCGGTGGCCATGGGGATCCCCCACCCCCTGGCCGCTTCACCGGTGGTTCCCACGAACACGAGGTAGATGAGCGCAGGAACGATCATCCCGCCGAGCGCGGCAAAGGCGGGAAGAGCGGCAGCCTTGGGATCGCGCAACTCGCCGAGGACCAACTCGCGCTTGATCTCGAGGCCGACGACGAAGAAGAAGATCGCCATCAGGCCGTCGTTCACGAGATCGTGCAGCGACTCCTCGATATGGAACGATCCGATCGACAGCGAGAGGTGGGTCTCCCAGAAGTGATCGTACGATTCGCCGAAGGGCGCATTGGCCCAGACGAGGGCGATGACCGCAGCCGCGAGCAGCACGATTCCGCCGGAAGCTTCTATGTGGGTGAACTGCAGAAGAGGCCGCACGAATCGTTCGGGAACGGTTCTACGGGAGTTCACCCACGTGACGTGGAGTTGGTGCTCGTCGCTCACGGCGCACCAGGCTACCGGCGTCGGCGACGATGCCGGATCGACGGCCTGTTTGGCGCAACTACGCTGTACCGCCGATCGTCCAGAGGATCACATGCATATCGTCGTAATCGGTGCCGGGGCCGTCGGTTGGCATCTCGCGGAACGCCTGTCCATCGAGGGGCAGGACGTCGTGGTCATCGAGAGCGATCCGGCCCGGGCGGCCAAACTCCAGGCTGAGGTCGATTGCCTCGTGATCACGGGGAATGGAGCCAGTGCCAGGACGCTGGAAGAGGCAAGGATCGGGGACGCCGGGCTTCTGATCGCTGTGACCTCATCGGACGCGGTCAATGTCCTGGCCTGCCAGGCAGCCTCGCGATACGACGTCCCGCGCAAGGTCGCCAGGGTGGAAGACGCGGCCCTCAAGGAGCAACTGGGGTTGATGGGCGTCGACGTGGTCATCGATCCGGGTGAGTCGCTCGCCAAGGAGTTGCTCGGCCTGATCGGCAAGGGGTCGGTGTCGGAGTCGATCGAGTTCGCCGACGGCAATCTCGTCCTCATCGGCGCCTTCGTCGCCGCTGCCGCGCCCATCGCCAATCTCTCGCTGCGCGAACTGCGGGAACAGGTGTACCGCGAGTCGGCCAACGAGAACTGGGATTGGCTGGTCATGGCGATCATCCGCAACGGCGAGACCATCATCGCCCGCGGCGATACACGCGTGCTGCCGGGCGATCATCTCCTCGTCATGTCCAAGGCCGGAAAGACCGGCGTCGCAGCGAAGATCCTCGGTGTCGAGGAGCATCGGGCCCGCCGGGTGTTCCTGCTCGGGGCCACCCGCCTGGCCCAACTGTCCGCTGTGCTGTTCTCCGAGCACGGCATCCACACGACCCTGGTGGACGACGATCCGGCCAGGTGTCGCGAGTTCGCAACGGATCTGGGCGACACGGTGGTGGTCCACGGTGATCCCACCGACCCCCGGGTGCTCACCGACGAGGGAGTCGACAGGGCCGACGCCGTCCTGGCACTCACCGGGTGGGACCATGTCAACGTCCTCGGATGCCTGGTCGCCAAAGCTCTCGGAGCCGAGTTCGCCGTTGCCCGATTCACGAGGTCGGAATACGTCACACTGCTCGCCGGTGTCGGAATCGACGCAGCCGTGTCCAGTCGGCTGGCCGCAGCCAATGCGATCCTGCGATTCGTCCGCAGGGGCCATGTCCACTCCGTTGCGACATTCCAGGACTCCGACGCCGAAGCGATCGAACTCGAAGTCGAGACCCGGAGCAGGGCTGTCGGCAAGACGCTCGGCGAGTTGGGTCTGTCGTCCAGTGCCATCGTCGGCGGGGTGATGAGGGACGGCGAGGTGTTCGTGCCGCATGGCGACACGGTGATCGAGGCCGCCGATCGGCTGATCATCGTTGCGCTCCCTGAGGCGATCCGGTCCGTCGAGTCACTGTTCGCCTGACGTGCGAATCCGGGTCCTCCTCTATGTCCTCGGCGCCGTTGTCGCATCGGTCGGTGCCGCAATGCTCAGTGCTGCGGCAGTGGCGGTGGGCTATCGGGAGTGGGGCGACGCCCTCGGCATCCTGAGCGCCGGCGTCGTCACCATGGGCGTCGGTGTCGCAGCCTGGAGGCTGCTGGGCGGCAAGGGGGAACTCACCACTGCCGAGGGTTTCGGCACCGTGGCCTTGTCGTGGATCGCCATCTCGGCGTTCGGGGCGCTGCCGTATCTGTTCACCGGGGCGATCCCGAATGTGACCAACGCTTTCTTCGAGACGGCAGCGGGGTTCACGACCACCGGTTCGTCGATCGTCCCTGATCCGGGGATGCTGGGCCACGGCATCCTGCTGTGGCGGGCGCTCACCCAATGGCTCGGCGGCATGGGGATCATCGTCCTGTCGATCGCCATCCTGCCGCTGCTCGGCGTGGGTGGTGTCGAACTGGCCAGGGCCGAGTCGCCTGGACCGCGTCCCGACCGGCTCACTCCCAGGTTCCAGGAGACCGCCAAGCGCCTCTGGCTGCTCTACGCGGTCATCACGCTTGTCGAGATCTTCCTGCTGGCGTTCGGCGAGATGACCATCTTCGAGTCCGTGGCCCACAGTCTCACCACCATGTCCACGGGTGGCTTCGGCACCGACGCCGCCTCGCTCGCGGGGTTCTCGTCGTACACCCAGTGGGTGGTCATAGCGTTCATGACGATTGCCGGGGTCTCGTTTGCTCTCCACTTCCGGGCGCTGCGCGATCCCCGCGAGTACGGACGGAATGTCGAATTCCGGCTCTACGGCGCCATCCTCCTCGGAGCCACGATCTTGTTCCTGTTCGGGACATGGGGCGACAGCATCGCTCTGGCGATCCGCGATGCGACGTTCACCGCAGTCTCCCTCGTCACGACCACCGGCTTCGCCACCGCCGACTTCGGGTTGTGGGCTACCGGCCTGCAGGTCGCCGTCGTGGGCCTGATGTTCGTGGGCGGGATGGCCGGTTCGACGGGCGGTTCGGTCAAGGTCTACCGCCACGGGGTCCTCTACGCCTCGTCACGGACGGATCTCAGGACCCTCATTCACCCGAGGGGCGTGTTTGTCACCAGATTTGGCGGCAAGACGGTGCCCGATCCCGTGGTCAAGAGCGTGCAGTCGTTCTTCCTCCTCTACATGTTCCTGTTCATGACCGGGACGCTGCTGTTCTCCATCATCGAGTCGAGTGTCGGGGCGGGTTTCGATCTGGTGACGTCCGCCTCTGCAGTGGCGTCGGCGCTGGGCAACATCGGGCCGGGCCTCTCCGAGGTCGGGCCCACGTCCAACTACGCGGCCGTCCCCGCAGCGGGGAAGTGGCTGCTGTCATTCCTGATGATTGCCGGGCGGCTCGAGATCTTCCCCGTGCTGCTGTTGTTCACAAGGGAGTTGTGGCGGCGCTGAGCAGGTGCCTGACCCGGTGCGTACGGCGGCCGGGATCGGGTGGAGGCGGTTTCCCGTCTTCCTATACTTCTGCCGAATTCTTCGTCGACCCGGGAGTGGACTTTCGTGGACCCCGTTGTATGGATCTATATCGCGGTGATCTCCGCCGGCCTGGCACTGATGCTGGCCACCGTGTACGCCCGCCAGGTGGTGGCTGCACCGCCGGGGAACGAGCGAATGCAGGAACTGTCTGCCGCCATCCGTGATGGCTCGATGACGTTCCTCCGTCGGGAGTACACCTGGGTGGCTGCGTTCGTCGCAGTCATGGCGATCCTCATCGGTGTGCTGCTGGACTGGGGCTGGCCCTGGGGTTGGGTCGCCTATGTGTTCGGTGCGATCTTGTCGGCATCTGCAGGGTTCATCGGCATGCGAGTCGCCACCTCAGCCAATGCCCGCACGGCAGAGGCCGCCCGTCTGGGCGGCGTCGAGCGAGCGCTCCCGCTGGCATTCCGTGGCGGTGCGGTCATGGGCTTCACCGTGGCGGGTCTCGGCCTCCTCGGTTTCGGGCTGGCCTATCTGGTGTTCGTCGAGTGGGGCAATGTCGATGACTCCATCAGCATCATCACGGCAGTCGGCCTCGGCGGATCGTCTATCGCCCTGTTCGCTCGCGTAGGCGGTGGCATCTACACCAAGGCCGCCGACGTCGGAGCCGACCTGGTCGGCAAGGTGGAGGCAGGAATCCCCGAGGACGATCCTCGCAACCCTGCCGTGATTGCCGACAACGTGGGCGACAACGTCGGTGATGTGGCCGGTATGGGCGCCGACCTCTTCGAGTCCTACGTCGGGTCGCTGGTTGCACCCATCGCTTTCGCATCCATCGTGTTCGCAGGCACCGGTTTTGTCGAGCAGGCCATCGTCTTCCCTCTCGCCATCGCCGCGGTCGGCATGTTCGCTTCGATCATCGGTTCGTTCCTCGTCAGGCCAACGGGAGGCAAGCTCGCCGCCGCACTGCACCGGGGCACATACGCCGCAGCAGGGCTGACGGTCCTCGGCGTGCTCGGCCTGGCCTTCTGGCTCTTCGGCGGTGTCGAGGGCGTCGACCAGCCGATCGGACTGTTCATTGCAGTCATCATCGGTCTGGCAATCGGCATGGTCATCGGCCGGATCTCAGAGGTCTTCACCAGTGACCACTTCCGCCCTGTCAAGGAGATCGCCAGGCAGGCCGGCACCGGACCGGCCACCGTCGTCCTTGCCGGCATCGCCGACGGGATGCGGTCGGCCGCGTACTCGGTGGTCGTCACGGTGGCGGGTATCGGCGGCGCCTACTGGGCCGGTGAACTGGCCTTCGACAACGGTGGAATCTACGGCATCGCCATCGCGGCGATCGGCGTGCTGAGCACGCTGGGGATCACGGTCTCTGTCGATGCGTACGGCCCGATTGCAGACAACGCAGGCGGGATCGCCGAGATGGCGCACCTTCCGGCGGAGGTCCGCGAGGCCACCGACGCTCTCGATTCACTGGGCAACACCACGGCCGCGACGGGCAAGGGATTCGCGATCGGCTCGGCGGCGTTGACGGCGCTCGCGCTGCTGGCGGCGTATGTGATTACGGTGCAGGGCGCGCTGAATATGC
>JABMPV010000289.1 GCA_013202595.1 bacterium | reverse complement strand
CTCACGCCCCGGGAGTGCGCCGACGTCCTCGAGCGAGGCCAGGTCGCGTACATCGGCGTGATCTCCAACGGTGAGCCCTATGTGACGCCCATGTCGTACGTCGTGCACAACGGCGATGTCGTGTTCCGCACGGCAGCGGGACGCAGGGTCGATGCCATGCAGGAGAATCCCAGGGTCTGTGTCACGATCAGTGGCGATCGTGACGGCCACGGGTGGGAGAGCATCGTGTTCTGGGGCGACGCTCGCTTTATCGACGAACCGGCCGAGCGGTCGGAGATCGTGGCCGGCCTGCTCGCCAAGTACCACACGGAATCGGCGTTCAGCGGCTCAACACCCTCCGTTCTGAGCGAAGAGCGCTTCGTAGCCGCCATCACGCCCGAGATCCTCACCGGCCGCTCGAGCGGTGGTGGGTTCACCCCGCCCACCAGACCGGGCCGGCTGTAGCGGTCAGCGGTTGCGCAATTCGGCCGATGGGATGTCCTTGCGGCTGGGCAGCCACCGCTGGGGCACGGGCCGGACCCGCATCCGGACGTCGACGACCCGCAACCCCTCGCCCGGCGGGAGCACCTTGACCGGATTGAGGTCCATCTCGAGGACCTCGGGAAGATCCTCGATCATCGCCGACATCCGCAGCAGCGACTCCTTGACCGCATCGATATCGCCTGCCGGACCGCCCCTGTAGCCCTCGAGCAACCGGGCGGACTTCACCTCGCCGATCATCTCGGTCACGTCGAGGTCAGTGAGCGGGTGGATCCTGAATGAGACGTCGCCGATCAACTCGACGAACACTCCGCCCAGCCCGAAGGCGATCAGCGGCCCGAACGAGTCGTCCTCGGTCATCCCGATGATCACCTCGTGGCCACCTTCGACGAACTCCTGGACGAGTGCACCCTCCGCATCGTCGACCACGGACATGACCTGGTCGTAGGCCGCACCGACGGCCTCATCACCCTCGACGTCGAGGATGATCCCCCCGACGTCACTCTTGTGGAGTGCGCTCTCTGCCACAACCTTGAGCACGACGGGACCACCGATCCCCCGCGCTATCTCGAGCGCCTCGTCGCGGGTGGTGGCCACCTTGGAGGCCGGCAGGCGGATCCCGTAGGCAGCCAGCACTTCCGAAGCCTCGTCCGGTTCCAGCCAACCGCCTTCGGGGCCCATGCGGGCCAGAGCCTTCCAGATGACTTCCTGGGCCGCGTCCTGATCGGTGTCCTCGAACTCCGGGATGACGCCGTCTACGCCTTCGCGCCACTCGGCGTATCGGACGGCCCTGGCCAGCGCCCGTGCCGCCGGTTCGGGGAAGGAGTAGACGGGAAGCTTGAACTCCTCGGGCGAGGTCGCCCTGTTGTCCTCGGGGTCGGCGTCCATCAGCACGGCGAGGATGGTCTTGTCGTGCCTGGTGTCCGCCGCGGCCTCGTAGATGGCGTCCTCGGTGACAGCCAACCCGCCCGGCGTGGTCGGGATGAAAATGACGATGACCGAGTCCACCTCGTCGCTCTCGAGGAGGGTCGCCAGACATGCCTTGTAGGCATCGGGTCCCGCTGAGGCGATCATGTCGACGGGATTGCGAACCGATGCCTCGGCCGACAATTGCTCCCTGAGCCGGTCCTGCAGGGCCTCAGAGAACTCGGGGAGGTCCAACCCCTCCGACGCCAGGGCGTCGGCGGCCAGGATGCCGGGCCCGCCCGCATTGGTGAGCACCGCAGTCCTGCGCCCTTTCGGAAGAGGCTGGTTCGCCAGCAGCGAGGTCACCTCGAACATCTGCTCGAGGGTGTCTGTGCGGATGACGCCCGCCTGACGGAACAGGGCAGACACAGCCACCTCGACACTCGCGAGCGCTCCGGTGTGGCTGCTCGCCGCCCGCGCCCCGGCCGACGTGCGGCCGGACTTGACCACGACGATCGGCTTCTTCCTGCCGACCCTGCGAGCGATCCGCGCGAAGCGGCGCGGATGCCCGAAGGACTCCATATAGAGGAGGATCACATCGGTGGCGGGGTCGCCCTCCCAGTACAGGAGGAGATCGTTGCCCGAGACATCGGCCTTGTTGCCAACCGAGACGAACGTCGAGATCCCGATATCGAGCCGCCTGGCGTAGTCGAGTATGGCGATCCCGAGAGCACCTGATTGACTCGACATCGCCACGTTGCCGATCGGGGGATACACCGGTGCGAACGTCACATCTAGGTTGACTGCCGGATCGGTGTTGAGTAGGCCCATGCAGTTGGGCCCGACCATGCGCATGCCGGCGGCCCGGACGATCTCGAGGACCTCGGCTTCGAGCACGGCGCCCTCGTCACCCGTCTCACCGAACCCTGCAGAGATGACCACCAGGCCCTTCACGCCCTTGTCGGCACACTCCTGGACGACCTGGGCGACGAACTTGGACGGGACGGCCACAACGGCCAGATCGATGCTGTCGGGGATGTCGAGAACCGACTTCCATGCCTTGACCGAACCGACCGCTGGAGAGGTGGGGTTGACGGGGAACACCGCGCCTGAGAAGTGGGCGCCCAAGGCGTTCCGCAGAAGGCGGCCGCCGATGGACCCTTCGGTCCTGCTGGCTCCGATGATGGCCACACTGCGCGGGTAGAACATGGGCAGCAGCGAAGCTGCGACCGCCCGCTGCTCGTGGTCGAACTCCACCTGGCGGGCCGCATCGGTCAATTCGACGGGGAACTCGAGGGAGTAGACGCCTTCGCCCAATTCTCTGCGCAGCGTGTAGCCCGAACCACGGAACAGCCGCATCATGGTGTAGTTCTCGGGCAGCACGAACGCCCTGAAGGCCTCGACGCCATTGTTGCGGGCGAAGTTGGTCAGGTGGGTGAGGAGTTGTGAGCCGATCCCTCTCCCCTGGTGCTGATCCTCGACTGTGAAGGCGACCTCGGCCGAGATTGCGTCATCCTCCATGCGGTCGTATCTGCCGACGCCCACCATCTTGCGGCCGACCTCGGCCACGAAGGCCATGCGGTCGTCGTAGTCGACCTCGGTGAAGTACTGGAGTTCTTCGAGCGACAGGTCCTTCTTGTGCCGGAAGAACCGGTGGTAGACGCTCTCGCGGCCCATTCTGTGGAACATGGCCTGCAGCGACTCGGCGTCGGTCGGCTTGATCGGCCGAATGTGGGCCAGTCCACCGTCCCGCAGGACCACGTGGAAGTCGTAGTCGACCGGGTACTCAGCCATCGGGGGTCCTCTCGAACGTCAAGAATGCAGCACCCATTCTCCCACGATCGGGGTGGCCCAGAACGGGACATCCGGCCCGGAAAGGGACCTGGACGGCCTATCGGTGCGTGCTCTCAGGCGAGCGCCACCAGATCGAGCATCGAATCGTCGTAGAAATCGGAATCCCCGTCGGGCATGAGGATCGCCCTGTCGGGACTGAGCGCCTCGACGAACTCCGTGTCGTGGCTCACCATCACCACGGTGCCCTGGTAGATCGCCAGTGCTGCCAGCAAGGCTTCCTTTGCCTGGGGGTCGAGGTTGTTGGTCGGCTCATCCAGCAGCAGGACGTTGTGTCCGCCCATGACGATCTGGGCAAGGGCCAGCTTGGTCTTCTCGCCGCCCGAGAGCGTCCCTGCCGCCTGCTCCACCTTGTCGGCGAGCAGGAAGTGGCCGAGAACGCTTCGCAGCGTCAGATCGGGCTGGTCGGAGACCATCCGCATGTGCTCGAGGACCGAGGTGTCGGCGTGGATCTGCTCGTGTTCCTGGGCGTAGTAGCCGAGCGATGCCTTGTAGCCCACGGTGACGTCACCGAGATCGGCTTCCTCGACACCGGCGAGAAGGCGGAGCAGCGTCGTCTTGCCGGCGCCGTTGAGCCCGATGACGATGAGGCGCTCGCCCCGTTCGACATGGACATCGACGTCCACGAACACCACGGTGTCGCCGAATGCCTTGGCCAAACCCTCTGCCGTCAGCGGCGTCCGCCCCGATGGCTCGGGCTGGGGGAACCGAACGGCCACCGACGGGCCCCGCCTGGACACGTCGACCATCCGGTCCCTGATCCTGGCCGCTCGCGTCTCCATGGTCGAAGCGCGCCTGGCCATCGCCTGAGTCGTGCCCTTGAACCGCCTGGCAGTCGCCTCCAGCCGGGCAGCCTGCTCCTCCTGATGGCGCCGCTCCTTGAGCCTGGCTTCCCTGCGGCGCTCGCGTTCCTCGAGGTAGTGGCTGTAGTTGCCCCGGTAGGCCTCGAGACTCGTGTCCTCGAGAGCGAGCACCGACGTGATGGCCTCGTCGAGCAGGGGGAGATCATGGCTCACCACCAGGAGAGCGCCCTGGTACTCGCCCAGGTAGCCCATCAACCACGACTTGGCGTCGAGGTCGAGGTGGTTGGTCGGCTCATCGAGCAGCAGGACTTCACTCTCGGCGAAGAGGATTCTGGCGAGTTCGACCCTGCGGCGCTGGCCACCCGACATCGTCGCAACCGGCTGGGCGATTTCGGTGTCGCCTATGCCGACCGACGAAGCCACTTTGCGGGCTTCCGCCTCCGCCCGCCACCCTCCCATGGTCTCGAACTCGGTCTCGTGTCTGGCGAACCGCTCGATGAACCGATCGCGCTCGACGCCATCGGACGCCTCTATGCGCTGGCGGGTCCGCTCCATCCGCTCCTGGACTGCCCCGACCCCACGCGCCGCGAGGATCCTCTCCAGCGCCGTGGCATCGGGTCGGTCGAGATCGGGAAGCGCGGCTTCTTGAGACAGGTAGCCCAGTGTTGGTGAACGGGCGATCGTGCCCTCTGCTGGAGACGTCACGCCGGCCAGGACGCGCATCAGCGTCGTCTTGCCGGCACCATTACGGCCCACCAACCCGACCTTGTCCCCGGCGTGCAGCGCCAGCGAAGCGTCGTGGAGGAGGACCCGGATACCGGCCTCTACTTGGAGGCCCCGGGCGATGATCACGCTACAAGGCTAGAGCCATGTCCGGCCGGGGAGAAGGCGAATGAGCCTTCCACGCCCTACAGCGCCACCTCATCGGCGACGATCACCTCGCACCCGACGGGCACTCCGCGTCTGCATGTGTCGGTCATCGCTCCACCGAAGAGCGCATCCGATCCCGACCCGCCATCGAGGTAGTCGTTGCCACTCTGGCCGAAGAGTCGGTCGTCACCGGCGCCGGCCGTGAGCGTGTCATTCCCCTTGCCGCCGCGCAGTTCATCGTCACCCGCGCCGTCCATGAGCGTGTCATGCAAGTGACCCCCGAACAGGAAGTCCGAGCCATCACCGCCGTCGAGGATGTCCGGCCCACTGTCACCGTAGAGGTAGTCGACCCCCGCACTGCCGGTGATCTGGTCGGCTCCCTGACCGCCATGGACCTCGTCGTCACCACTGCCGCCGTCGAGAACGTCGCTCCCCGAATTCCCGAAGATGAGATCGTCACCCGGTCCGCCCATGACGATGTCTCTTCCCGGCCCGGCACAGATGATGTCGTTCCCGCCACGGCCGTCGATCTCGTCGAAACCGGCGAAACCGACGATGACGTCACTCTTACCCGTCCCCAGGATCGTGGCGGGTTGGCCCGCGCACGTGTGCCGGCCCATGCCCGTCGCATCGAAGATCCAGCTCGCGAAGACGGCGGTCTCGGCATACACACCGGGGTCTCCGGGGTCGGCGCATCCATATCCCCACGAGACGACACCGATGTGGAGATACCCGTTTCCATCGGGCACGAAGAGCGGGCCACCGCTGTCGCCCTGGCAGGAATCCTTCCCCCCGAGCTCCAGTCCTGCGCAGATCATGGTGGCTCCATCGAATTCCGACCCGTAGGCCGTATCGCAGTCGGCATCAGAGATGACGGGCACGGTCACCTTCCGAAGACCTTCGAAACCAGACGATCCCGTGGGATTGTCCTCCGTGTTTCCCCACCCGGCCACTGTCGCGTCGTCTCCGGGAGCGAAGAGCGCAGCGTCGGACACCGTCGCCAGCGGGATCGGCGACCCCATGGTCGCCGGGGTCTCGAGACGCAGCAGCGAGACATCGTTGCTGTCGAGGGTGGGGGTGCCGTAGTTGGGATGCTCGATCTTCTCGGCCACCCCGATCTCCTCGCCATCGCTGCCTCTGACGTCGTGCCGACCGACCACCACGGTCATCCTCCCGACACCGATGCCCTCCGTGCAATGGGCGGCAGTCAGCACCCACTCCGACGAGATGAGCGAGCCGCCACAGAAGTAGGGGCCAACGAACAGCTGCACCATCCACGGAAACTCACCCGGCGTCGCCTCGACGCCGCCGACGATCGGTGGCTGGATCTCGTCGGAGGCAGCAAGGCCTGGCTGGGTGGCAATCGGCCCGAGAGCGAGGGAACCAGACACCAGCATGATTCCGAGAAGTGTGAAGACTCTGCGCATGATCCGGAGACGTTAGCGGGGACCGCAGACCCGTTGTCGGCTACAGGTGCGGGATCACGTGCTCGCCGACCAACTCCACATCGCGGACACTTCCCGCAGCGAACAGCAGCCGATGAGCGCCGCGTTCGGCCCACCAACCGATGGTCTCGAGATCGGGCCTTCCTCCAACGGTCAGTTCGATGGCTTCCGGATCGCGTCCGGACTCCTCGGCCGTTCGCCTGGCGATATCCCACAGTTCGATGACCCTGTCCCTGCCGGCACCAGCCGGGAAGAAGCCATCCCCGAGCCTTCCGGCCCTGCGGGCAGCGGCCTCGCTGTGTCCGCCCACCACGATCGGGATGGTGCCGGCAGCGGGACGGGGCCTCACATACACGTCGCCGTACGACACGAAATCGCCATCGATGGACGTGACGTCACCCGACCATGCATCGCGCACCGCTGCCACGTACTCGTCGGTCCTGGCGCCACGCCGCTCGAACGGGACATCGAAGGCTGTGAACTCCTCTTCCAGCCAACCCACGCCGACACCGAGGATCATCCGCCCGCCACTCAGGGCGTCCAGGCTCGCTGCGGTCTTTGCGAGTGCCAGGGGGTGGCGCATCGGCACAATGGTGATGCCGGTCGCCAGGCGAATCCGCTTCGTCGCTCCGGCAACGAATGCCAGCCATACGAAGGGGTCGGGAAAGCCGATGCTCTCCTCCCCCGGCATCCGCCCGTCCTTGCTGTAGGGGTATGTGGACTCGTAGCCCTTCGGTACGACGATGTGCTCGACGGTCCACAGCGACTCGATCCCGGCCTCCTCGGCTGCGATCGCGAGCGAGCGCGCTCCCTCGGACGTCTCTCCCGGTCCTGTGTTCGCAAAGGTGATGCCGACGTGCATGGCGCTCCCGGGTGGCTGAGACCACGAGAGTAGGGGCGCGCCGCCGGGTGCTGGCGAGCGATCGATGCGCCGAGCACGGTGGTCTGTCGCCACAGAGCGGCGGGCAGGCCTTCTCAGCCTCCGAGTTCTGCGACCGCCTGCTCGCGCATCAGGGACTTCTGGACCTTGCCGGTGACGGTCATCGGGAAGTCGTCGACGAACTTCCAGTAGCGGGGGATCTTGAAGTGGGTGATCCTGCCGCTGCAGAATTCGCGCATCTCATCGGCGTCTGCCGTCTCGCCCGGCTTGAGGATCACCCAGGCCATGATCTCCTCGCCGTACTTGTCGTCGGGCACACCGATCACCTGGACGTCTGACACCTTGGGATGGGTGTAGAGGAACTCCTCTATCTCCCGGGGATACACGTTCTCCCCTCCCCTGATGATCATGTCCTTCACCCTGCCGACGATCCTGACATATCCCTCGTCGTCCATCGCGGCGAGGTCGCCGCTGTGCATCCACCTGGCGGCATCGATGGCCAGGTCGGTGGCCTCGGGGTTCTCCCAGTAACCGAGCATCACCAGGTAGCCCCTCGTGAACAACTCCCCGGTCTCGCCCCTCGGCACAGTCCTGCCGGTCTCGGGGTCGACGATCTTGCACTCGACATGGGGGTGGACCCGCCCGACCGTCTCGACTTGCTTCTCCAGGGGATCATCGATCGTGGTCTGGAACGACACCGGCGACGTCTCTGTCATCCCGTACGCAATCGTCACCTCGCGCATGTGCATCTCGTCCTGAACCTGTTTCATGACCTCGACGGGGCACGGCGCCCCCGCCATGATCCCGGTCCGCAGCGACGAGAGATCAAACTCGGTGAACCGCTCGTGACCCAGTTCGGCAATGAACATGGTCGGCACCCCGTACAGGGCAGTACAGCGCTCTGCTGCCACCGTCTCGAGGGTCTCGAGCGGGTCGAAGACCTGAGAGGGGACCACCATCGTGGCACCGTGGGTCACGGCGGCGAGATTCCCCAGGACCATCCCGAAGCAGTGGTAGAAGGGCACTGGTATGCAGATGCGGTCATCGGCCGTCAGCACCTCCCGCTCACCGGTCAGAAAGCCGTTGTTGAGGATCGAGTGATGGCTGAGGGTGGCTCCCTTGGGGAATCCGGTGGTGCCCGATGTGTATTGGATGTTGATCGGGTCGTCGAACTGGAGGCTCTCCTGCCTCGCAGCCAACTGCTCCGAAGACACCCCGGCGGCGAGGTCGAGCACCTGCGGCCATGTCAACGCCCCCACAACCTCCTGGTCGCCGAAGGTGACGACGGTGTGCAGCGCCGGGACCGTCTCGCTGTGGATGTTCCCAGGGCGCGACCAGGCCATCTCGGGAACCACCTGCCCGAGCAGTCCTGCGTAGTCGCTGCTCTTGAACGGTGGGGCGATGATGAGCACCGAGCAGGCGGATTGGCGGAGGGCGTATTCCAATTCATGGGTGCGGTAGGCGGGGTTCACGTTGACGAGGACCGCCCCGATCTTGGCCGTGGCGAACTGGGTGACGACCCACTCGGCCCAGTTGGGCGACCAGATGCCGACCCGATCGCCTCGCTCCACTCCGAGCGCCATGAGGCCCCTGGCGAACACGCCGACACGCTCGGCGAGTTCCCGATAGGTCCAACGGATTCCCTGGTGGGAGACGATCAGCGCTTCACGCCCGGGATCTGCACTCGCGATCCTGTCGAACAGGTCGCCGATGGTCTCTCCAATCAGCCGGACATCGCCGGTTCCGCACTCATAGGACAGTGCGCTCTCCGCGCCCATGCACACACCTCCGTTGCTCACCGTCAAGCGTCTCGAATCACCGACCGCTGTGCCAGGGGCGGATGGCCCCCGACCCCGTACGATGGGCACATGGCACGGATCCTCGCCATCGCCGATGAGGTCGACCGTCGGCTCAACATCCGGCACTTGCGCGACCTCGAACCCGACATCGTCGTGTCGTGCGGCGACCTGCCGTGGGATCACCTCGAGTTCGTCGTGTCGGTCGTGAACAAGCCCCTGGTGTGGGTTCCGGGCAACCACGACCCGATCCCCCGTCGTAGAGACAGGGCGCCGGCCGGTGTCGCCGGTGCAGGCGGCCCCGTGGTGATCCTCCCTGACTTCGAGGAGCAGTGGCGTCCGCCGCCCGGGCCCATGGGGTGCATCCCACTCGACGGCCAGATCGTCGATGTCAAGGGCGTGCGCTTCGCAGGCCTCGGAGGCTCGATCCGGTACAACGAAGGCCACCACCAGTACACCGACGCCGAGATGGCCAGAAAGGTCCGCAAACTCGCGGGCAAGACGCGTCGCAAGCGACTGCGCGATCGCAAAGGTGTCGACGTGTTCGTCACCCACTCGCCGCCGAGAGGCCTCGGCGACCAGACCGATCCCCCGCACCGGGGCTTCACGTCGTTCCACACGGCGCTGGAACGTCTACAGCCGAGACTGATGCTGCACGGACACATCCACCCATTCGGGATCGATCGGCCGGATCGAGAAGTCGGTCGCACTCGCATCGTCAACGTGGTCCCCTACAAGATCCTGGAGATCGAATCGTGACCTATCGATCGATGCCCCCACTACCGACATACGGCAAGGCCGAACGCAGGGACCTGTGGCGGCGCCTCGCCCGCCTGGTCACGAGAGACCAGGAAGACCTGCTCCTCTCTTTGGAGGAAGTCCAGGATCGCCTGCACCTGTTCGAGCAGTCCTACGGTGGGATCCGACCGATCCGCGTCGACCAGATCGTCGGCTCGGCCGCCCGGACGTCGGACTTCGACAGGGAATGGACCCCATTGAAGCCCCACATCAAGCGACGCTGGGAGCAGTTGGAGAACGCCTTCCCAAACAGCGACTTCCCCCCGATCGTCGTGTACCAGATCGACGAGGCCTTCTTTGTGGTCGACGGTCATCACAGGGTGGCCATCGCAAAGGCCAGGAGCCTGGAGTTCATCGACGCCGAGATCACCCAGATTCACTCCAACGTCCCCATCGGACCCAACGTCGACACTGCCGAGTTGATCCACCTGGAGATGCGCCAGGCATTCCTCCGCCAGTCGGGGCTGGGCAGGGTGCGCCCCGATGCCGCGATCCACTTCACGAGGCCGGTGGGCTACGCCGAACTGCTCGAGCACGTTCGCATCCACGGCTACCACCTCATGCAGGCCCGCGGCACGGTGCCGGCACCTGCGGCAATCGCAGCCGATTGGTACGACGGCACATATCTCCCGACAGTCACGGCAATCCGGGAGAGCGGACTCCTCGAGGACATGCCGGGGTCCACGGAAACCGACCTCTTCCTCTGGCTGCATCAGCGCCGGCGAGCCACCTTCTCGGTACGGGGCACGATCCCCTATGACGACGTCATACGAGAAGCGGTCGACGACACGGCCCAGAAACGCAAGAAGGGCCGCTGAGCCCGCGACTGCGCGGCTGGTTCCCGGCAGCCCGACGGAGACGGTCGTACCCTCCACTCGTGCCCCATGTCCGCTCCGGTCGCATCCTGATCCCGGCACTGGCGATGCTCGCCGCCTCCTGCGCCTCCCCGACCACCACCGCCCCCGGGCTTGCCGGCGAGTCGTCGGAGAAAGCACCCGTCCTGAATCGAGAGACGCCCACCGAGACCAATGCTCCGGATCCCCTGCGTGCGAGCACAGCCGGGAGCGCCGAACCACCGGCACCGCCTCCCGATACCGCAGGCTCCGAACCGGCCGTCTGGGACGTGATCGGCACCTCGGTGCTGGGTGAACCACTCGAGGCCATCAGCCTCGGCTCGGGCCCCACCAGGATCTATGTGCTCGGGGGCATCCACGGTGACGAGGACGCGGGCGCTCGCTGGGCGCGACTCCTCGCTCTCCACCTCGACGCCAACCTGCCCGACGGGTTGACGATCAGGGTGCTGGAAGACGCCAATCCAGATGGCACGGCGTCGGGAACCCGGGGGAATTCCCATGGCGTGGATCTCAACCGCAACTGGCCCAGCACCGACTTCATCCCCGGCGAGAGCCATGGCCCCGAGCCGTTGTCGGAACCGGAGACCACAGCGGTCCATGCCGACCTGGTCGCATTCGACCCCCACTTCGTGATCGCGGTGCACGAGGCTCGCCAGGGCCCGTTTGCCAACTTCGACGGTCCGGGAGTGGTCCATGCCCTCCGGTTCGCTGCTGCTGCCAGGGAGCACGACATCCGCTGGAGGGTGGAACCGGAGGTGTGGTGGCCGACTCCCGGATCGTTGGGGACATGGTTCGGAGGCGATCTCGGGATCCCGGTGCTCACCGTAGAGTTCCTTCGCGGAATCGGTCCGAGTGATGCCCGCCCCATCTTGTTCGATGGCATCGATGCAGTGCTCGCGGGAATCGCCGCCGACACGATCCCCGATACGGGGAACCGCTGACTGGAGCCGGGCCAATTGCCGACCCGACAGAGGCGATCGAATCCTCCTGTAGCCCCGCTCGATTCGGTAGGTTGGGAGTAGCCGCGAATGCATTTCATGCGGCAGGCACACGCGACTCACTCGATGAGAGCCGTCGTGATGAGTCTGCCGCTTCGCTTGTTTCGCGATGTGCCGAGAAGGAGGCATCGATGGCAATAGCCCACGAGTTCGCCTACCACAGGGCCGCCAGCCTGCACGAGGCTGTCGAGGTTCTCACTCGCGCCGGACCGGGCGCGTGGGTTCTGGCCGGCGGGACGGATCTGGTGCCGTGGCTGCGGGACGACGCAGTCCACCCGGAACTCGTGGTCGACATCAAGGGCGTGCCCGGCCTCTCGGACATCACCGTCGAAGACCGCGTCCTGCGACTGGGGCCACTGGTCACCTTCACAGAGTTGATCGAGTCGAAACTGATCGAAGATCACCTTCCGCTCCTCGCCGAGATGGCCGAGACGGTGGCGTCGCACGGCGTGAGAAATCGGGCGAGCATCGTCGGCAACATCTGCTCCGCCGTGCCGTCGTGCGACTCGGGCCCCGCTCTCCTGGTGCTCGAAGCCGACATCGAAATGCTCTCCGCAGAGGGCACGCGATCGGTTCCCATCACCGGGTGGTTCACGGGACCACGGGCGACGGTCCGGCGGCCGGAAGAGGTGGTCACGGGGATCACCATCCCGCTGCCCGAAGGCGAGCACGGCGGTGTCTACCTCAAGCTGCAGCGATACGAGGGTGAGGATCTCTCCCAGGCCGGCGTAGCCATCCTGGCACTCGAAGGCAATCGGTATCGCGTGGCATTCGGGGCAGTCGGGCCCGTTCCTTCGCGTGCGCCGAGCATCGAGGCGCACCTCGAGGGGATCGATCTCACAGCCGAAGCCATCGCCGGAGCCAAGGCGCTGGTTGGAGACGAGATCTCGCCCATCACCGACATGAGGGCGACCAAGGAGTACCGGGCCCGAATGTGCGAAGTGATGCTGGGCCGCGGCCTGGAGGCCGCCGTCTCCCGGCGCGACGGCACCGGCCCTGCCTACGGAACGCGACTGGTCTGAGGGGACGAGCATGAAGACACCTATCACCATCACCGTCAACGGCGAGGCCCGCCTCATCGACGTCGAGCCGAGCGATGTGCTCCTCGATGTGCTCAGGACCGGCCTCGGCGTGAAGAGCCCCAAGATCGGCTGCGAGCGCGGCGACTGCGGGACGTGCACCATCATGCTGGACGGGCGCACCGCCCGCTCGTGCCTGGTGCTCGCCATCGAGACCGACGGTCACGAAGTCCTGACCGTCGAGGGAGTGCTCCAGAATGGCGAGCTCACAGAACTGCAGGACCTGTTCATCGCCATGAACTCGTTCCAGTGCGGGTTCTGTGCACCGGGCATCGTCCTGGCCGCCCGAGAGTTCCTGGCTGCGAACCCCGATCCGAGCCGGTACGACGTACAGCATGCCCTGGCGGGCAATCTCTGCAGATGCACCGGATACGAGCCAATCATCGATGCGGTGCTGGCGGCTGCGCGAGGAATCACCGAGGAGGTGCCGGCATGACGGTCACAACGCGTCCGTTCGAAGCCGGTGGCGCCGCCGGCCAACTGAAGTACGTCGGCACGTCACCACCACGCATCGACGGCCTCGACAAAATCAGCGGAGCCGCCCGCTACGTCGACGACATGGACTTCGGAGCCGACCTGCTCCACGCAGAGGTCATCGAGAGCCCGTACGGGCACGCGCTGATCAAGAGCATCGACACCTCCGAGGCCGAGGCAGTCCCGGGTGTCGTCAAGGTCGTCACGGGCAAGGACTTCCCCTTCACCTTCGGCATGTACATGAAGGACCGCCACGTCTTCGCCATGGACAGGGCACGCTTCGCCGGCGAGCAGGTTGCCGCGGTCGTGGCCCGCGACCCCAAGATCGCCATGCGCGCTGCCAAGCTGGTCAAGGTCGACTACGAGGTGCTCGCCCCCATCTTCGATCCCGTGGCATCTGTGTCGGAGGGATCGGAGCTCATCCACCCCGACCTGGCGAACTACCCCCACGTCCCGTGGTTCTACCCCCACGACGACACCAACATCGCCCACTGGCGCAAGACCCGCAAGGGCGACGTCGAGGCAGGCTTCGAGGAAGCCGACCTCATCCTCGAAGACGAGTACGAGGTGCCACGTTACGCCCAC
Source organism: bacterium (assembly GCA_013202595.1). Classification (GTDB taxonomy): domain Bacteria; phylum Actinomycetota; class Acidimicrobiia; order Spongiisociales; family UBA11373; genus JABMPV01. Next base: position 10 of record JABMPV010000289.1, on the reverse strand, counting down.
TGTGCGCTCG
>JABMPV010000288.1 GCA_013202595.1 bacterium | reverse complement strand
TGCCCGACAGCGAACCCCGTGGGGGGGGGGGGGGGGGGGGGGGGGGTGGGGGCGGCGGTGGTGGCGGTGCGCTGAAACCGTCAGTCATGGGTCCTCCTGTGATGCACCCCTATTCTTACGCCGCCGGCCGGTTCCCGGCCAGGGCATCTAGTCCTTCTCTGTGGGGCGCTTGACCGGAACGGTACGCTTTCTCGATGCGCCATTGCTACGTGTTGCGGGTTTTCACCTGCGAAGACAACGGAGGAAACCACCTCGGCGTCATCACCGACTCCACCGGCCTCGACACCGCATCCATGCAGGCGATCGCAGCGGATCTCGCATTCAGCGAGACGGTGTTCATCCAGTGGGGGGCCGATGGGCCGCCCGCCGTGCGGATCTTCACGCCGGCAGCCGAAATGCCGTTTGCGGGGCATCCCCTGGTGGGAGCCGCCTGGATCCTCGGAGGTATCGGCCCGGGTACCGCCGATCGCATGACCTGCGGTATCGGAGAGATCCCGTTCGAAGTGGTTGGAGATCGGGCGCGAGTGACCGCTCCGATGACCGTGGATGTCGAGATGACCGCCGTGGGCTCCTCAGTGGCGGCGGCGGCCTGTCTCCCCGATCCGGTCCGATCGTGGTGGGCGAGAATGCCGATTCCCTATCTCGTCATCGAGGTCGCCGACCCATCCGAGGTCGCCTCGGCCACGCCCGACTTCGCGGCGCTGCTGGCGGGGCCATCATCGGAGGCGACCTACATGTTCTCCAGGGACGGTGATCAGGTGACCGCCCGGTTCTTTGCGCCGGCTCTGGGGGTGGACGAGGACCCGGCGACCGGCAGCGCTGCTGCGGCGCTGGCTGCTGTGATGGCGCACGAGGGGGAGGCCGTTGGTGCGCTGACGGTGTTCCAGGGCGCCGAGACCGGGTTCCCCTCTGCGATCGATCTGACCTGGGCCGATGACGTCGTGCACCTGGGCGGCACGGTACGGCGGGACGAGGTGCGGTGGCTGGAGGCGTGACCCGACCCGACTTCACGCATCGTCCCGGTGGGGCGGCAGACGTCGTCGATGTCGAGCACGGCACAGGATTCAGTCTCGAAACCTGGCGCCTCGAAGGCTCGGTCGGCGACACGGTCACCGCCGATTGCTGGCTGGCTCAGAAGACCGATGCGGTGGTCGTCATCGGCCATGGAGTGGACAACTGGAGAAAGGCCGCATACGCCACGGGTTCGGGCAAGCACTGGTCGCGCAGAGGCCTCACCGTGGTTGCGGCCGACGCTCCCTTCCACGGCGACAGGGCAGATTCGGGCAGGGGGCCCGAGCGGGTGGGCACCGACCCCGGGCTCCTGGGGAGATGGGTAAGGGATCACCGCCTGCTCATCGATGCGATCGAGGTGCGGTTTCCCGGCACGGCCATCGGTTTCGTAGGCATCTCGATGGGGGGCCTGTTCGGCGTGCCCCTGGCATCGGTAGACGATCGGATCGCGTCGCTGGTCGTTGTGGTCGCGGGGTCGACACGGGTGTCGTATCCGATCAGATTCCCCTACGGCTACGACGAGATGGCCTCCGTCCTCGAAGTCACCGACCCGGCCGTCTACGCAGCGCAAATGGCGCGGCGGCCCGTGCTGATGGTCAATGCCGATGCGGACGAACTGGTGCCGCGGGAGTCCGCACTGGCCCTCTATGACGCGTTCGCCCCTCCGCGTGAGATCACCTTCTTCCCCGGGACCCACGCCGAGTGGCTGCACCCGGGCCAGTGGAACAGACGGATCCTGGCGTTTCTCCAGCGCACGCTCGTCGGCATGACCCGCAGCGGAGCCGGCGGCTCCGGGCCGTAGACTCGCCGCAGATGTCATCAGGTACTGAGTCGAGAACCGTCATCCTGCTCGCCCTCGTGGCGAACGCACTCATTGCCGTCCTCAAGTTCACAGCAGCGGTGATCAGCGGCAGCGCGGCCATGCTGGCCGAGGGGTTTCACTCGCTCGCCGACACGGGCAATCAGGTGTTCCTGCTCAGGGGAACCACGGTCAGCCGCCTGCGGCCGACGGTTCGCCACCCCTTCGGACGCGGCAAGGAGTTGTACTTCTGGTCGCTGATGGTGGCCGTCTTCTTGTTCGTCGGCGGCGGCGTGGTCGCCTTCACCCAGGGCCTCGACCGCCTCAGGCACCCGGGGCACGAAGCAGAAGGCCTCGTCTTCTCCCTCGTCGTGCTGGGTATCGCCGGTGTGTTCGAGTTGACCATCGCGTTCATCCCGGCCTTGCGGGAATTCAACAGGAGGCGGGGGAGCCGAGGTTTCTGGCGAAGCATTCGGGACACCAAGGACCCGGCCCTGCTGGTGGTTCTGTTCGAGGACTCTGTGGCGGTGACGGGCGTGTTCATTGCGGCGGGTGGGTTGATCACCGCCCACTACACAGGCAACTCGGCGTGGGATGGAATCGCTTCGATGACCATCGGTGTGATGCTGATGATCACCGCGTGGTTCCTGGCACTCGAGACCAAGGGCCTCATCGTCGGCGAGTCGGCCAGTCGGGCGGATCGTTCCGCGATTCGCACTGCGGTGCTGTCCGTGCCCGGCGTCGACACGGTGGATCGGCTGCTGACCATGCACCTCGGTCCCGACGAGATCCTGGTGAACCTGGACATCGTTGTCGAGGCCGATTCGGCGCATCGCTCCGATGAGATCGTCGAGACTGTGGATGCCGGGATCAAGAGCGTCGTGCCGGAGGCGACCAGGGTTTTCATCGAAGTGGATCTGGGCAGGTGATGAAAGCCACCGCCGACGCCCCGGCCTCATCGGCGAATCTGGGACCCGGCTTCGACGTCCTCGGTCTGGCGTTCGAGATCCGCTGCAGAGTGACCGTCGAACCGGCCGCCGAGTGGACGATCATCTCGGCGGGCGCTCCTGCCCCTCGAGGTGGCGTCGAGAGGGTCACGGCGATGGCGGCCCAGATCGCCCCCGATGCAGGGCCTTTCCACGTGGAGATCGACTCTGATGTGCCCATCGGTGTAGGCCTCGGCTCCAGCGCCTGCCTGGTGGTTGCAGCCGGTGCGGCGTTCGCCGCCTCGCTGGGCATGCCTGAGGACCTTCCCGGATTGCTGAAGGCCGGGGCTGCAGTCGAGGGGCATGCCGACAACGTGGCGGCTGCAGTCCATGGCGGCCTGGTGGCAGTGGCGCCGACGGGAGCAGTGCTTCAGGCATCTATCTCCGAGCACCTGATCGGACTGCTCGCTGTGCCCAGCGATCCGCTGCCGACCGAGGCAGCCAGGGGCGCCCTTTCGCTGGAGATCGATCTTCCCGTCGTGGGACGTACGGTCGGCCGCGCATTGTTCCTCATGGAGGGCCTCCGGACGGGCAACCCCGGCCTCCTTGCCGAGGCGGCCGGAGACGAAGTGCACGAGGAGCGACGCGATGTCCTGTCACCGCTGACCGGCCGCCTCGTCGGCGCGGCTCGCCAGGCGGGCGCTCTGCATTCGGCCCGGAGCGGAGCGGGGCCATCTGCGCTCGCGTTCGTCGATGTAGCCGGCGCCGCCCGGGTGCGAGCCGCCTGGAACGCGATCCTCGACGAGGTCGGGGGTTCGGTGCTCCAACCCGAGATCGCAACCGTCGGGGTCCGGGTTCTCCGCTGATCGGCAGCGGCTTCCGGGGATCAGCCGGTTGTGGCGGCGAACAGAGCGATGGCTGCGGCCGTCGCCAGGTTGAGGCTGGATACTCCTTCACGCATCGGAATCGCCACGGTGTAGTCGGCCCTGGAGAGCACTGCTTTGCTCAGACCGCTGCGTTCCGACCCGAGGCACAGCAGAGCATTCGCAGGGATGCCGCGGCTGAGTGAATCCCCTTCCGGGTGGAAGGCGACGATCGGTCTGGCCGTGTCGGGGATCCCTTCGACGGTTGCCACGGGCAGCGCGTAGTGGAGGCCGGCCGAGCCGCGCAGAGCGGCGGCGTGCCACACATCGAGGTCTCCTGTGGTGAAGACCGCAGCCGCCCCGAGTGCCGCCGCAGCACGGATGACGGCACCGACGTTCCCGTGATGTCTTGGATCCTCGAGGAGCACTGCAGAGCCCGATGATCCGAGGGCAGCAGGAATGTCGACGGCGGGCCGGACGGCGACGGTTACGACACCGGTTGCCGGAGGGCGGGGAGCACACCTGGCGAATGAGGGTTCGTCGATCTCCCGGAGTAGTGAGATGAGGCTTTCGGAGACATCGGGTGCGAGTTCGGAGCACAGTGCGACGACGGCGCGCACATTCGCGGTGACAGCCAACTCGATGGTCGCGTCGAATCGCACAGCGTGTTTGAGGGCGTGGAAGCCTTCGAGTACCGCGAGCGATGGGTCGGATCGTGCGGCGGCAATGAGGACGTCGGGTGGGGTCATCGCCCCATCATGGTCCCTAGAACGCGCGCAGATTGGACCCGCGACCCATCTACGCGCGTCCTAGTGCTCTGGTCAGGAACGTTGGCGATGTTCAGGGCGAGGCAGGGGCGTC
>JABMPV010000287.1 GCA_013202595.1 bacterium | reverse complement strand
GTAGAGCATCGGCCTCTTCAGCACCCAGGCTCTGGCTGGTCGTGGCAGCCAGGCCGCCGTCGAGAGCGGTCGCGAGAGCATCGACTGCGGCGACCATGTCTTCGGGCAGCGGCCGCCCCGAGAGGCCCCACAGCACGGTGCGCAGCTTGTCTTCGGGATGAAAGGTCAATCCGTGGTCGATGCCCCAGATGTGTGCGGCAGTATCGATCAGGACATGACCTGCCTTGCGGTCGGCGTTGTTGACGATCACGTCGAGGACGGCGAGGGGCCAGAGGGAATCATGGGCGTTCTGGACGAGATCGATCGGATCTGCCGCCTCATCCTCCTCGACGAACACCTGGATGGCGCCGGGGCCGAGCGGACCGTCACCGAGGACGGTCGGCGGCACGGCTCCGAGACCCATCGCCTCTGAGATCTCGTACGTGAGGACCTCCCGGATGGCCAGCGTCTCCACATCGAAGTCCCACAGCGGTCGATTCCCCGAAAGGGGTTTGTAGACCACCAGCGCACCGGAGGATCGGCCGAGCAGGGTCACGTTGGACGCTGAGACGAAGCGTCCAACGATCTCGTCGACGATCACGGTTGGCGACGCAGGTCACCGTTGGTGGTGGGGCACACGTGACCCTCAGCATCCTTCGGCCGTCCGCAGAACCTGCACGGCGGGCGGCCGGCCGCGACGACGTCTGCAGTCCTGGCCGCCATCGCTCCCAGTGTCTCGGTGCTCACGAGGAAGGTCACCGACTCCTGGTCTTCATCTGTGGGTGTGAGCATCATGACCACAGACTCACCGTCGGCGCCGATTCCGATCTCACCAACGCGGAATGTTGGCTCGATCGGCTCGAGGAGGTCGGGTCCGGGTTTGGCGACCGGGATGCCCATCTCTCTGAGGATCTCGAGCGATCGCTGGGCCATGGCTGCCGCCTGCTGCTTCTCGAGCGCAAACCATTCGAGTCCGTCATCAGTGCGGATCTCGATGAAGAACCGTCGGCTGCCCGGTTCTCCGACCGCGCCCGTGACGAAATGCTCGACCCTGCCGAGAGACCTCATGACGACCGCTCCGGAGGCTCGGTGTTGACGGTGAGCACATAGGGCGAGCCGATCACGGGCAGATCGACTGCAGATATCGAAGCAGGGGCGACGTGGATGCGCTGGAACAGGTCGAGGTGCATGCCGAGGTAGTGGGCGAGCATTGCCTTGATGACGTCGCCGTGGGTCACGAGGACGATGGTCTTCGAACCGTGAGCAGCCGAGAGTTCCTCGGCGGCCGCAACCGCCCTGGCCTGCACATCGAGGAGACGTTCCCCTCCGGGGAACTGGACCCTCGACGGGGCTTCGACCACCTGGCGCCACGCCTTGGTGCGCCGCAGTGAACCGAGCGTCCTGCCGGACCACTCGCCGTAGTCCACCTCGATGAGGCTGCGGTAGGGGATGGGATCGAGGTCGTGGGGTTCGGCGACGGCACGTGCGGTTTCGCGACAGCGCAGCACAGGCGAGGTGTAGACGGCGTCGATCTCGCGTCCGGCGAGGGCAAAAGACACATCGGCGGCCCTTCTGCGGCCCCGGTCATCGAGCGCGACGCCGGGTAGGCGCCCTGTGAGGCGCTTGCCGGTCTCGGAAGTTGGCGCATGACGCACGAGGACGAGGACTGCCACGGGCGCAGAGCCTACAGGGCGGGCGGTCTCATCGAGTGGGGTACGCTTCGCCGATGCTGTCTCCGACCGACTATCTGCGCGTCGCAGTCGATCCGATCCGCCTGGCCATTCTCGGCCATGCGGCAGCGGGTGGCTTCGATATTGGAGCGCTGGCCGAGGCGGTCGGGTCTGACCCGCGGCGGGTCCTGCGAGAGGTGGGATCGCTCATGGAGACTGGACTGCTGCGGCCCGACCTGACTCTGGACAGGGAGGAACTCAGGGAGATCGCCCGTTCCCTGCCTCAGGCCGCCCGGGTCGACTCCGAGGTCCTCGGCGACATGTGGACGGCCGAAGAGGCCGCCGTCCTCGGCAGATTCTTCAGCGGCAGTCGTCTGGCGACCATTCCCACCAATCGTGACAAGCGGCGTCTGGTGCTCGATCGCCTGGCTCAGGAGTTCGAACCTGGTCTGCGATACGACGAAAGGGATGTCAACTCGATGATCCAGGTGTTCCACGAGGACTACGCGACCCTGCGCCGGTACATGGTCGATGAGGGCTTCATGACCAGGGCCGAGGGCGTGTACTGGCGCTCGGGTGGCCGGGTGGCGCCGCCATCGGCCGAGTAACGTCGCCGCAATGTGCCGCAGCATCGTTCGACTCCGCAGTCCAGAGGGGCCGGCTACCCGGGAGGAAATCACCGAGGCAGCCCTCCAGTACGTCCGCAAGGTGAGTGGATTCCGCACCCCTTCACGAGCCAACACCGAGGCGTTCGACCGCGCCGTGGCAGCCGTCGCCGACGTGACCGAGCAGATGCTGGCCGATCTCGTGGTCACATACCGGGCCTGACCGACCGGCCGGCCCCGTTTCGCATCTAGATTGGGTTCATGCTGTTCGATGTCTACGGACGCCATCATGTCTACATCGATGATGACAACGTTCCCTGGTTGGTCGACCGCGACGGCAAGCGAGGCCGCATCGACGACCTGGTAATTCCGTCCGATGCGGACGGAGACGAGATCACCGATCTGCTCGACATCGCCTTCCACGAGATGGCGCGCCCCGGCGAGGAGGTCATTCGCGTCCACTGACCGGTGGCGGCAGGCGGTACGCTCGCTCCTCATGCCGGGCAAGGATCGCTGGAGCCACGACGACGTCATCGCCGCAGAGGCCGAGGCGCGCAACTACCCGGTCCTCGAAGGCCCCGTCGGCCTGCAGTTGATGCACAGGGCGTCGGGCACCAGAGGCAAGGTGGTCGCCTTCACCCCTGGAGTTCTCATCATCATCGAGGACCCCGTCGGTGGGCGTCATGAGTTCAAGCCGTTCGATGGGTCGTTCTCACATGACGGCAAGCCCGTGTCCTTGCGAGCCGGCACCAGGGCGGCCACCGTGACTCAGCGTCGATACACGGCGTCGGGTTCGGTCGACGCCGGCCAGACGAGGGCACGTACCGCCGAGGCGAGCCGCATATGGGTGGAGGGCATCCACGATGCGGAACTGATCGAGAAGGTGTGGGGCGACGATCTCCGGGTCGAGGGCATCGTCGTCGAGCCGATGCATGGAGCCGACGAGTTGCCGGAAATGGTCCGCAGCTTCGGCCCGACCAAGAAGAGGCGTCTGGGGATCCTCCTCGATCACATCGTCGAAGGCACCAAGGAGACCAGGATCGCCCGGCAGGTCGCCGGGCCGCATGTCCTGGTCACCGGGCACCCGTATG
>JABMPV010000286.1 GCA_013202595.1 bacterium | reverse complement strand
GGCGTCATCCGGCAAGGACGCAGGACGTGGACGCACTTCACCGTGCGTCGAGGACGAGGACACAGCCGGGGGCGTCATCTGGCCGTCGTGAACGCGGCAAACGTTTGTGGTCGGGGCACTAGCGTGGCGCAATGCGGATCACCGTATGCCAGCTCCGCGACGAACCGGCGGGGCTCGAGGCCGATTGGGCCGAGCTCGCCGGCCACTGCGCCCGCGAAGACACCGATCTCCTCCTGCTTCCGGAGATGCCCTTCTACCGGTGGCTCCACGCAACGAGTGAGTTCGACCCGGCTGCGTGGGAAGCGGCAGTCTCCACCCATGAATCGTGGCTGAATCGGTTCGGCGACGTCGGAGCACCCCTGATCCTCGGTTCCAGGCCCGTTTCGATCGACGGCAGGCGCCGCAACGAGGGCTTCGTCTGGTCGGCGGACCGCGGCTACCGGGCCGCCCACCACAAGCGGTATCTCCCCGACGAGGACGGCTTCTGGGAAGGATCCTGGTACGGAGCGGGCGAGGGTGACTTCGTGGCCGTGGCTGCAGGGCATGCCATCGCAGGCTTCCTCATCTGCACAGAACTCTGGTTCACAGAGCACGCCAGGGAATACGCAGCTGCCGGCGTCCAGTTGCTCGCCAGCCCCAGGGCCACCGAAGCCGTGACTGTCGACAAATGGATGGCCGGGGGCAGGACTGCGGCAGTGCGGTGCGGGGCGTTCGGGCTCTCCTCCAATCGCTCGGGCCACTCCGGTGGGATCGACTGGGGCGGAGGAGGATGGATCCTGGGCCCGGACGGGGACGTGCTCGCAGTCACGTCGGATGAAACTCCGTTCGCAACCATCGAGATCGATCTCGGAGCCGCCGATGACGCCAAGTCCACCTACCCCAGGTACGTGCGCTGACCCGGTGAGCAGGGATCGCAAGCGAGTAGCCTGAGAGCCGTTCCCGCCTCGACAGGAGAATCGACGTGACCAAGGACATCGCGCCCGCCACCGGACGCCTGGGCGTGCTGACACCCGGCATGGGCGCCGTCGCGACCACCCTCTACGCGGGAGTCATCGCAACCCGCAGAGGGCTCGCTCAGCCGATCGGCTCGCTCACTCAGATGGGCCACATCAGGCTCGGGAAGCGCACCGACAACCGCAACCCGCTCATCAAGGACTTCGTTCCGCTCGCGTCGCTCGACGACATCGTGTTCGGCGGCTGGGACCCCATCTCCGACGATTCGTTCGAGGCCGCTCGCCGCGCCGGGGTACTCACTCCGGAGGAGCTGGCCAGCGTCGCGGAGGACCTTGGCGCCATCTCGCCGATGCCCGCCGTCTTCGACCCCGATTGGGTGAAGAAGCTCGAAGGCGTGGACCACGTCAAGACCGGTTCATCCAAGCGTGACCTGGCCAACCAGCTCATGGCCGACATCGAGACGTTCAAGAAGGAAAACCGGCTCGACCGTGCGGTCATCGTCTGGTGCGGCAGCACGGAGGCATATCGCCCCGCCTCCGCGGTCCACGACACGCTCGCTGCATTCGAGAAGGGTCTCGACGACAGCGATCCCGAGATCGCACCGAGCCAGATCTACGCATACGCGGCCCTGCGCTCCGGTGTCCCCTTCGCCAACGGCGCGCCCAATGTCACCGTCGACGTCCCTGCGCTGATCGAACTCGCCACAGAGGTCGGCCTGCCGATCGCGGGCAAGGATTTCAAGACGGGTCAGACCCTCATCAAGACGGTGCTCGCCCCCGCCTTCAAGGCGCGATTGCTCGGCGTCGATGGCTGGTTCAGCACAAACATCCTGGGTAACAGGGACGGTGAGGTGCTCGACGACCCCGATTCGTTCAAGAGCAAGGAAGTCTCCAAGTTGGGAGTGCTCGAGACGATCCTTCAGCCCGAGGTGTACCCGGATCTGTACGGCGACATGTACCACAAGGTCAGGATCAACTACTACCCGCCCCGTGGTGACAACAAGGAGGGCTGGGACAACATCGACATCTTCGGGTGGATGCACCACTCGATGCAGATCAAGGTCGACTTCCTCGCCAAGGACTCCATCCTGGCCGCACCCATCGTGCTCGACCTGGCCCTCTTCATGGACCTCGCCACCCGCAAGGGGCAAGCGGGCATCCAGGAGTGGCTGTCGTTCTACTTCAAGAGCCCTCAGGTCGCCGAAGGTCTCTATCCCGAGAACGATCTCTTCATCCAGTTGACCAAACTCAAGAACACGCTGCGCCACTGGATGGGTGAGGACCTCATCACCCACCTCGGTTCCGAGTACTACGAGGAGTAGTCCGGTGCCGACGCCGGCGGACCTCACCCTTCGCGGGCCGGGTGTCGTGCTGCACCCCTATGTTCCTAGCGATGAAAACGAACTGCTCGAAGCCGTGACCGAGAGCATCGCCGAGATCTCACCCTTCGAGACGTGGTGCACGCCCCGGTTCTGTGCCAAGGACGCCGAGCGTTACATCGCCGGGTGGATGGATGCCTGGAAATCGGGCACCGGGTACTACTTCTCGGTTCGAGACCAGACCTCAGGGCGGTTCCTCGGGAGTGCAGGCATCGCGGGCGTCGACAGGGCGCATCTCATCGCCGGACTCGGCTACTGGGTCAGAACCCTCGAGACCGGTCGCGGGGTCGCCACGTCCGCCGCCGGCGCCGTCGCACGATGGGCGATCGCAGCGCGGGGACTCAATCGCATCGAAGTGATGGCCGCAGTGAGCAATCCGGCATCGCGCCGGATTGCCGAGAAGATCGGGGCAGAGTTCGAGGGCGTGCTCAGACGCCGACTCGTACTGCCCGGAGGCCCCACCGACATGGCCATGTACTCGATCATCGCCTGAAGGGCATACCCATAGGACGCGCAGCGGTCCCGGCTGTACGCCGGGGCCGCCACTACGACTTCAGGTCCTCAGAACGACAGGTTGAACAGCGAGTCCGTGATCGTGTAGTCGATGGCGATGCCGCCGCCGAGGCCGTAGAACACGAAATAGAGAAATCGCCCCACCGGCCAGCGATACGTTCCTCATGGACTGCGTCTGCTCCGACATCTGCGACTGAGGATCCTCGGCTTTCCAGAAGTCGTGCATCATCACGGCGATCACCTGCTGCAGGCCGGCCTGCAGCAGGAATGCGAGATCGGCGTAGATCCCCAGCAGCACCATGATCGAGGTGGCCACCAGCAGCACTCAGACCGCTTGCACCATGAACTTGGCCTTGGGGACGTTCTTGCTTGCGGCGTATCCGGCCATGGCTCCAGTCTGGGTTAGGTGACCCATGGCGGCCCCCGCAAAGATCGCGGTCCACAAGATGCGGCCGATCAGCAACAGAATCGACATCGCTGGTTCTCCTCCACTTGCGGGCTCTCGCCCGATTCGGTGTCTTCGATCGCACTACATAGTTGCCTCTTGCAACTATTCCCGGGGCGATTGGTCAGGTCGACGAGTAGCCTCGGGTTCGAGGCAGCAGCCGCGCCCGACACCACCGATGCCGGGAGGCTCATCATGGGCAAATGGGATGACTGCATCGACGGGACACCGCTCCATCCCGAGAGCCTGATGATGTCCTACGGGTACAAACCCGAATGGTCGGAGGGCGCTCTCAAGAGCCCCATCTTCCAGACCTCCACCTTCGTCTTCCGTACCGCAGAGGAGGGCAAGGAGTTCTTCGAGATTGCTCTCGGCAAGCGTGAACCGGGTCCCAACGGCATGGGCCTCATCTACAGCAGGCTCAACAACCCCGACCTCGAGATCGCTGAGGATCGCCTCGCTCTCTGGGACAGGACCGAGGATTGCGCACTTTTCGACAGCGGCATGGCGGCAATCACCACGGCGATGCTGGCCTTCCTCCGCCCGGGTGACGTCCTGCTCGCGGCAGAGCCCATCTACGGGGGGACCCACCACTTCATGGAGTGGATGCTCCCGCAGTTCGGTATCGAGGTGGTTCGCTTCAGGTCCTCCGATAGTGCGAAGGACATCGAGGCGAGACTGGCCGGTGCCACGGGCAGCCTCGGGTTCGTGATGCTCGAAACGCCCGCCAACCCGACCAACGCCCTGTTCGACATCGAGATGATCGCCGGTGTCGCAGCCCGGCACTCCACGGACGACCGAAAGGTCCCCGTCGCCGTCGACAACACCTTCCTGGGCCCGGTGTTCTCCCACCCCACCGAACACGGCGCCGACATCGTCCTGTATTCGGCTACCAAGTACATCGGCGGCCACAGCGACCTGATCGCAGGTGCTGCTCTGGGCGCCAACGAATGGCTCGAGCCAATCAGGACCTTCAGGACGCTGCTCGGCAACCACGCCACGCCATGGACCGGGTGGCTTCTGATGAGGAGCCTCGAGACCCTCCCAATCAGGATGGAGCGCCAGCAGCAGACGGCGGGCAAGGTCGCGGACTACCTCGCAGAGCACCCCAAGGTGCTCAAGGTGAACTATCTCGGCCACCTGCAGCCGGGAGACCACCAGCACGACCTGTACGAGCGGCAGTGTCTGGGACCGGGCGCCATGATCTCGTTCGAGGTGGAAGGTGGCGAACCCGGGGCGTTTCGTCTCCTCAATGCCCTACACCTGGTCCACCTCGCTGTGAGCCTCGGCAGCACCGAGTCTCTGGCCGAGCACCCGTACTCCATGACTCACAGCGAGGCGACCCCCGAGGAGAACGAGGCGGCAGGCGTCACGGCGGGTCTTGTTCGGCTCTCGGTGGGCATGGAGCACCCCGACGATCTGGTGCTCGACCTGAGTCAGGCCCTCGACAAGATCTAGCCGGGTCTAGGCGCTCGGGTCGCCGGGACTGCTGGTCCGCAAATCGACCGTAGCTCCGCCGTCTTGAGTGATGTCGGTCTCGTCCGGTCCTCCGAACACATCGACATCGGCCCCACCGTCGGCCGTCACCGTTGCGTCGCTCGTCGCGTACACGGCCACCCGGGCACCGCCCGAGGCGTCGACCACCACCGATTCGGCTGCGATGGCATGGACGTCCACCGAGGCGCCTCCGGAAGCTGTGATGTGCAGAGCGGTCGCTGCTCCCTCTCCCGTGAGCGATGCTCCGCCTGAGGCTCCGATAGCGACCACATCGGGGACTCGGATGGTCACGAACCGGCCCCTCCCGTCCAGGGTGTGGTCCTGGAGCACTTCGATCGTGAGCGTCCCGTCGACCGACGTCGTGCCGATGGCAGACAGCAGGTTGTCGTCGTAGTGCACCACGAGGAGATGCTCGGCCTCCGCCGGATCGATCTGCAGGAACACCTGGATCCCGTCGCCCACCTCGATGGCCGTGAACGGCTCCACATCGCGGGAATCGCCGATCACCGTGCCCGAGCCTTCGAAGCGTGCGGCGTCGGCCGTCGTGCACCCTGCAATCACCAGTGCCACCACGACCGCACAAATCACGCGCAATCTCATGGGGGTCAGGCTAATGGGGACGGATCGGCGTCGTGTTTGCGAGGCTTGTCTGGAGCCGCTGGCGGGTGAGCACTGTGACAGGCGGGGTATTGAGCCCTATGGGTGGAGCGTGCCCCTGCTGGTGGTTGGTTGGCCTGAACGGCTGGTGGGATGACGTGCCGACGCGAGCACTGAGCCATTAGCGAGCTGCGGGTCGCCACAGGCTCGGAACGGCATCGAGAGGAGGACGGGGATGCGGGTGTTTGTGGGTCATGACTGGGCTGAGGCTCATCATGACGTGTTCATCGAAGACGAGACGGGGGTGCGGCTCGCTGCAGCGAGGGTCCCTGAGGGGATCGAGGGGGTGGCCCGCCTCCATGCCCTCGTAGCTGATCACACGGATGATCCGGCGGATGTGACTGTGGCGACTGAGACGGATCGGGGCTTGTTCGTCGGAGCGATGGTGGCGGCGGGGTATCGGGTGTTGGCGATCAATCCGATGTCGGTGGCCCGGTACCGGGAACGGCACGTGACGTCGGGTGCGAAGTCTGAGGCTCCCCCTGGTGACCGGTCACCTCGATTGAGAGGTAATCATGTCAGTTATGGAACAACTACAACCGGACAGGGTTCGGCGGTCGTTCACTGATGAGTTCAAGGCGGATGCGGT
>JABMPV010000024.1 GCA_013202595.1 bacterium | reverse complement strand
GACCACGCCGAGTACCTGGATCTCTACCTGGTCACCGCGAAGATCGGTTTGGATGGTCCTCAGCCAGCGCTCTGCGTCGAGATTGGTCGTGCCATCGAGGCCCTCGACGACCAGGTCGGGATCGAATGTGTCGATGTCATAGCGAACCTGGGCGAAGAAGGCGGGTGACCGCCACACCACCACTGCGAGGGGGCCGATGGTCTCGAGGTCGCGGGTCGCCAGTCTGGAGAGTGTGAACCTCAGGTTGGCAGTGTCCGAGGCGTCCGCCAGGAGCGAGCCGAGTGCGACTTTGACATCTGCATCGGTCGCCTGGGCGAGACCGCCGGGGATCGCAGCGTCGACCGCATCGGCAATCGAGAGGATGCCGTCGATCGGCACGCCGAGATCGTGGTCGAAGACCTGGACCATGTGGCCGCCACCGGCGGCACGGGCCGCGTCCGAGTAGGCCTTGAACTCGCGAAGGGCGTTCGCGGTGAGGACATCGTGGTCGGATGCAGTCGGATTGAATGGAGCACCCGACGCCTCCACCACGAACGATGCGCCCCTGATCGGAGACGTCGATGTGAAGCGATCGTCGACGAGGTTCTGGGTGTCGTAGATCTCACCACCCGGCTCGTATGACGGTTCACCCTCGGCGGCCACAAAGGGGCCGACGATGCCGAGGCCGACGGCGACCACCACGACGGCGATCGATAGCACCCCGATCCGACGGTTCACCCACTCGAAGAACGGAAACCCCGACGGCGATGGACGCGTGCTCATGATCCCTCCCGATTACCTCTTTGAGTGCCCGTCCAAGCTACACCTTCGAGTTCCGGCGATGTTGGATGGGTAGGTTTGTGAGAGGAAAGGCAGGTCACATGCCGGAATGGTTGCGATGGGTCGGCTTCGCTGCCGGCGTGCTGGTCAGCGCAGGAACCGTCATTGCCGTCATGAAGACCCTGCTGGTGCCCCGCCGATCCTGGTCGCTGCTGTCATCGTTCATCGGCAGGATGGGCTACCGATTCTTCCACGGGATCGCCGCCCGGATGCGATCGTACGATCTCGCCGACCGGTTCCTCGGTTTCCAGGCACCGGTGGTGATCATCGGGATCCTGGTCGCCCTGCTGGGGTCATTCGTCCTGGGCTTCGCTCTGATGCTGCTGCCGTGGGCCGATCTGACTCTGGGTTTCGCTCTCAGAGAGGCGGGGTCCTCTGTCTTCACGCTCGGATTCGTGTCGACCGGAGAGCCTGTGCCGACCATCCTGGACGTGGTGGCCGGAGCGACGGGCATGATCTTCGTGGCGCTGACCATCGGATATCTCCCCGGCATCCTCTCGGAGGTACGCGAACGGGAGACACTCGTACGTCGTCTCGAAGGCGTCGCTGGAGTGCCATCGTGGGGCCCCGAGGTCCTTGCGAGACACGCTCTGGCGGGTGCCGTCGAGCAACTCCCCGACCTGTATGGGGAGTGGGACCATTGGTGTGCCCGGGTGGCCGACACGCACCTCAAGAACCCGATCCTGGCCCACTTCCGGCTCCCGAGAGCCCACAACCACTGGGCCGTGGCTCTTCTGGCGGTCCTCGATGCCGGGGCTCTCGACATGGCTCTTCGACCCTCGGCAGATCATGGGTCGGCCCGACTCCTGCTCAATCAGGGCGCGGCGTGTCTTGCCTCGGTGTCATATCCGATGCGTCGCATTGATGCGACGGTGGGGGACCCGGTGCTGGTTCGCCTCGAATTCGATCAGGGTGTCGAGCGGATAGTCGAGGCGGGCTTTCCCGTCGAGGTGGCGGTCGGAGATGCCTGGGAGGTCTTCAGTGGGCTCCGGGCGTCATATGCGCCGTTGGCCACGCAGATGGCCTTCTGGCTGATGGCGGCGCCTGCGCCGTGGAGCGGCGCGCGTCTCGGGTTCGCCGACCTCGATGCGATTCCCGATCGGCCAACGTCGTGGGCGATTTCCTGATCTGGAGGGTGCAGGCCTTCAGGCCAAATCCCGAATCTTTCTGATGATCGAGCGGAGTGATGCGGGACAGGCCGCCGACTGATCGGGAGCCCTACTGGGGCTTCCAGCGCTCTTCCCGCTCTATCCGTCGGCGCTCATCGTCCTCATCGCGAACGCGACGGCGTTCTGCCTCTGAGGCGTCTCGAGATCGCCGGCGATCCTCATCGGCCTGGTTGTTGGACTCCCGGCGCCGATCCTCAGCGGCCTTGTGATCAGCTTTGCGACGCGTCTCGGCGTCGTCTCCCTCGCGGCGACGCCGTTGCTCCGGGGTCTCGTCTGCGGGGGGTGTCACCGGATCGGGCGTTGTGCTCATAGACCGAGCATACGGCCCTCGGGGCCACAAACCTGCTGGTTGGCCGGGTCGCTACGGGAAGATCTTCCCGGGATTGAGGATCCCCGCCGGGTCGAACGCCTCTCTGACCCGGCGCATCACGTCGACCTGAGCCTGCCCCAGGGCCCTCGGCAGGTGTTTGCGGCGTGTCACACCGACACCGTGCTCGCCGGTGATCTGCCCCCCGAGCGACAGGGTCAGTTCGAAGAACTCGGCGCTCACCTTCGGCACCATGGCAGTGAATCTGTCGTCAGGGATGGCGTCCTGCAGCATGTTGATGTGCACGTTGCCGTCGCCGGCATGACCGAAACAGATGACCCTGACTCCGTTCCTGGCGGCGATCTCTTTCACCCCGGCGAGCAGGGTGGGGATCTCGGCGCGCGGGACGACGACATCCTCCATGTGGTTCATGGGACTCTCGTGGTTGAGGGCGTTGATGATCTTGCGCCTGGCATCCCACAGGCGGTCTCTGGTCACCTGATCGTCGGCCACGAGCACCTCGCGTGCTCCGTTGGCCATGCACAACTCACCCACCACTTCGAGGTCGGCGTCCACAGCCGTCCTGCTGTTGCCATCGAGTTGGATGAGCAGGTGGGCGTTGGCATCACTGAACGGCACTGCGTTGCCCGTCAACCTCTCCACCGCCTTGAGGCTGTCGCGCTCCATGAACTCGATGGCCGTCGGCAGGATCCTGTTGGCGATGATGTCACTCACGGTATCGGCTGCGGCCCCGAAGTCGTCGAACGGCACCAGGAGGTCCACCTGGACCTTTGGCAGCGGCAGCAGTCTGAGGACGATCTTGGTGACGATTCCGAGTGTCCCTTCGGAGCCGACCATCAACTGGACGAGGTTGTACCCGGTGACGTTCTTGACCAACTTGCCGCCCGATTCGATGACGTCACCTGAGGGAAGGACCACTTCCAGCCCACACACGTAATCCTTGGTGACCCCGTACTTGACAGCCCGCGGCCCGCCGGCGCATTCGGCGACATTGCCTCCGATTGAGCACGAGTCGAGACTCGCCGGATCCGGCGGGTAGAACAACCCCTTCGCTTCGACGGCGCGCTGGAGATCACCCGTGATGACGCCCGGTTCGGTTGTCACCATCATGTTGGCAGCGTCGATTTCGATGATGCGATTCATACGCTCGACCGACAGCACGATCCCACCGTGTGTGGGCACCGCTCCTCCGCTGAGGCCGAATCCGGCTCCCCGGGGTGTGATGGGCACGCGCTCGCGCTGGGCCAAACGGAGGATGGCGGCGATCTCGGCTGTGGCGGCGGGCCGCACCACGACTTCGGGGGCGCCGCGCACACCGATGGTCTCGTCGTGCGAGTAGGCCTCCAGGCGCGCGGCGTCGGTGAAGACGTTGGCCGGGCCAACGATGGCGCCCAACTCCTCGACGATCCGCTTGTCCACCTTGTTGAACACCGGCTTCACCATTCCTCCCGGCTCAGAGGTTAGGTGGTGATGGCGTTCGGACGGCTTTGCGCCCGGTGATCAGTGCCGGGTCGGGTCCCTCGGGTACCTGTCCCTGCTGTCAATGACGCCGTCGTTGTCGTCGTCACGGTCACAGGCGTCGCCTATGCCATCGTTGTCGGTGTCGACCTGACCGCGATTGAACAGGGCAGGGCAGTTGTCGGTGTTCTTGCCGACGCCGTCGCCGTCACGGTCGATCCACTCGGTG
>JABMPV010000023.1 GCA_013202595.1 bacterium | reverse complement strand
GTGTGCGGCGAGGAGACCGCAATGATCGCCTCGCTGGAGGGACAGAGAGGCATCGCCCGGCCCAAGCCACCGTATCCGGCAGAGAAGGGGTACCTGGACCGGCCCACGGTCATCAACAACGTGGAGACGTTCGCCAATCTGCCGCTGATCATCACCGAGGGTGGCGCGGCCTTTGCCGGGAGCGGCACCGAGGGGTCCAAGGGGACGAAGATCTTCGCTCTGGCCGGACAGGTGAACAACACCGGCCTGGTCGAGGTGCCTATGGGGGCGACCATTCGGGACATCGTGTTCGAGATCGGGGGCGGCATGCCCCGGAATCGAGAGTTCAAGGCCGTGCAGATGGGCGGACCGTCGGGTGGCTGTGTCCCCGCCGATCATCTCGACCTGCCCATCGACTACGACTCGCTGCGCGAGGTCGGGGCGATCATGGGTTCGGGCGGCATGATCGTGATGGACAACACCACGTGCATCGTGGACATCGCCCGGTACTTCATCACGTTCTGCGCAGAAGAGAGCTGCGGCCTGTGTGCGCCGTGCCGACTGGGGACGGGGCGCCTCATGGAGATCCTCGACCGCATTTGCGACGGGAAGGGCGTCATGGGGGATCTCGACACCCTCGAGGAGCTCGGCGAGGTGGTACACCGAACATCGCTGTGTGGCCTCGGTCAGACCGCCCCCAACCCTGTGCTCTCGACGTTGCGCCATTTCCGCGACGAGTATCTGGCCCACGTGGTCGACAAGGCTTGCCCGGCAGGAGTATGCACGGCGCTGCTGCCCGAGAAGGAGACGGCAGCGACAGCAGGAAAGGAATCGTAGATGGCTGTTCCAACGGCGCTCCGGACTGTGACCCTCACCATCGACGGCCGTCAGGTCACGGCGACTCAGGGCGACACGGTGATGGATACGGCGCTGGCGGTCGGCATCGATGTCCCGCGACTGTGTCACGACCCCCGGCTGAAGCCGGTGGGAGCCTGCCGGCTGTGCATCGTGGACATCGACGGGGTGCCCGGCCTGCCGACCTCCTGCACCACCGAGGTGGCCGACGGCATGGTGGTCCAGACCGAGACAGATGAGTTGGGAGCGATGCGCAAATCGCTGCTGGAGCTGATCCTCGGCGATCACCGGGTCACCTGCCCCACGTGTGACAAGAACGGCGACTGCGCGCTGATGGACTACTCCTACCGCTACCAGGCCGACCAGTTCGCGTTCGGTGCCTATCAACCGGGTCCCGTAATACCCAACTTCACCACAGGCAACCAGGCGATCACCTTCGATCCCCAACTGTGCATCACTTGCGGCCGCTGCGTGCGGATTTGCGACGAGGTCGTCATGGCCAGCGCGCTCACCTTCACGTGGCGGGCATCGAGCGTCGAGGTGAGCACACCGTTCGACATGCCGTTGAACGAGACCTCCTGTGTGTTGTGCGGGCTGTGTATCTCCACCTGCCCGACTGGGGCGATGTATGAGCGGTCCGCGGTTGGCCGGGGCCAGATGAAGGACCTGGATTCCGTCCGGACCGTGTGCCCCTACTGCGGTGTGGGCTGCACCATGGAGCTGCAGGTGAACCGGGAGACCAACCGGATCGTGCGGGTCACTGCCCCGGTCGGTTGCGTGCCGAACGACGGCAATCTGTGTGTCAAGGGCAAATTCGGATTCGAGTTCGTGCACTCGCCCGAACGGCTGACCACGCCGCTCATCAAGGAGAACGGTGAGTTCCGCGAGGCCAGCTGGGACGAGGCTCTGGAACTGGCGGGGCGCCGCCTGCGTGAGTTGCGCGACGAACACGGGGCCGACTCCATCGCCTTCCTCAGTTCGTGCCGATGCACGAACGAGGAGAACTACCTGATGCAGAAGGTGGCTCGCACCGCCGGCGCCACCAACAACGTCGATCAGTGCGCCACGACCTGCCACGCCCCGACGGTCGCAGGGCTGGCATCGTCGTTCGGCTCCGGGGCGATGACCAATTCGATCGATGAGATCAAAGACGTCGACACGATGTTCATCATCGGCTCCAATCCCACTGAGGCGCACCCGATCATCGGCCTCGAGATGAAGAAGGCGCTGCGGCAGGGGGCCAAGATGGTCGTGTGCGACCCGCGGCGAACCTGGGTCGCAGAGCACGCCGACATCCACGTCCAGCACAAGCCCGGCACCGACAACATGCTGATCAACGCGATGATGGCCCACATCATCGCGTCCGGTCTCCACGATGCCGGTTTCGTGGAGTCGCGGTGCGAGAACTTCGAAGCCTTCAGCACCAACCTGGAGGGCTTCACGGTGGAAGCGGCGGCCGAGGTGTGCGATGTGGATCCCGACCTGATCCGCCGTGCCGCCGAGATGTACGCCGCGGGCGATCCGTCGTCGATCTTCTACACCCTCGGCATCACCGAGCACACATGCGGCACCGAGAACGTTCAGAACCTGGCGAACCTCGCGATGTTGTGCGGGCAGATAGGCAAGCGATCGAGTGGGGTGAACCCGCTGCGGGGCCAGAACAACGTCCAGGGCGGCTGCGATATGGGCGCCATGCACGGCGACTTTCCGGGGTATCAGAAGGTCGCCGACGAGGTTGTGCGGCTCAAGTTCGCCGACGCCTGGAACGTCGAGATTCCCACCAACAAGGGCGGCCGGATCACCGACTTCATCGAGCAGGCGGCTGACGGAGCGCTCCGCGGGTTCTATGTGTTCGGGGAAGACCCGGTGCTGTCGGAGCCGAATCAAGCCAAGGTGATCGCCAGCCTCGAGGAACTCGAGTTCATGGTGTGCCAGGAGATCTTCATGTCGGAAACGGCGAAGATGGCCGACGTCGTGCTTCCGGCAAGCAGCTTCGCCGAGAAGGACGGAACCTTCACCAACACCGAGCGCCGGGTGCAGCGAGTTCGCAAGGCGGTCGACCCGCCCGGTCAGGCCAAGCCGGACTGGGAGATCCTCTGCCTGATGTCGACGGCGATGGGCCATCCGCTGTCGCACGAGCATGCCGGGGAGATCTTCGAGGAGATGGCGAGCCTGACGCCCAGCTACGGAGGGCTGAGCTTCGATCGCATCGACGAGGCGGGCCTGCAGTGGCCGTGTCCGACGCCAGATCACCCGGGAACGAAGTTCCTGCACGAAGGCGAGTTCACGCGAGGGCTGGGGGCGTTTCACGAGATCGAGTTCCGGGAGGCGGATGAGCTGCCCGACGATGAATACCCGTACATCCTGTCCACGGGTCGCACGCTCTACAACTACAACATCGGCAACATGACCCAGAAGGTGGCGGCCATCCGCCAGAAGGAGCGCCGGAACTTCATTGAGATGCACGAAGCCGACGCGAGGGCCCTCGGGGTTGCCGACGGTGATCAGGTCACGGTGGGGACCCGCCGCGGCGAGGTGACGGTGCAGGCGAAGGTGGGTCGGCGGACCCGCCCCGGGGCGCTGTGGATGCCGTTCCACTTCGTCGACCAGCCGACGAATCGGATCACCAATGACGCCTTCGACAACGTCACCCGCACCGCCGAGTACAAGGTGTGCGCGGCCAGAGTCGCCAAGGCTGCCCCGGATATTCTTGTCGATGCATGAGCCCATTGCGTATCGCAGAGTGCTCCAGGTCGGCACGGGCAGGCCCGGCGACGTAGACGACAGCCTTGTCGTCGAGGAACCGCTCGAGATCAGACTCGGCGGCGTGCCGATAGCCGTGCTGATGCGGACGCCGGGGCACGACGCCGATCTCATCCGCGGTTTTTCACTCACCGAGGGCATTGCTCTGCGTCCCGGTGAGATGGAACCGGAGGATCTTGGCGGGGGCCGCTGGGATCTGGTCCTGGCCGAGGGTGTGGAGGTCGATCCCGAGAAGTTCCGCCGGAGCCTCTACGCGACGTCATCATGCGGTGTCTGCGGGAAGGCGTCGATCGACGCCGTGCGGGTGACGGCGGCGCCGGCCCGTCCCGGTCCGGTGGTGCCGAGAGCCGTCATGGATGGCTTGCCCGGATTGCTCGAGGCCGCTCAGCCGGTCTTCGCGGCGACGGGCGCGGCGCATGCGGCAGCGGCTATCGATGCCGCATGGGGTGTCGTCGTGGTGCGTGAGGACGTGGGCCGGCACAACGCAGTGGACAAGGTGGTCGGGGCCCTCGCCCACACTGGATGGCCGCTGATCGCTCCGATTCTCTTCGTGTCCGGGCGCATCTCCTTCGAGATCATCCAGAAGGCGGCCGTCGCCGGGATTCCCATCGTGGCCGGCGTTTCCGCTGCGTCTTCACTGGCCGTCGATCTGGGTGATGAACTCGGGATGACGGTGGTCGGCTTCCTCAGGGAGACCGGCTTCACCGTCTACTGCGGGCCTGACAGGATCGGGCCGGGGACGGTCGGGCGGTAGGCCGGAGTCGGCGGGGCCGGCGCTATCCGATTCCCGCTTCTCCATTTCGGATGGGGCCGCAACCACTTGCTCTCCGTTGTCGTCCGGTGCGATAGTGAGTGGGTCACGGGGATAGGGGAGAGCGTGATGCGTCGTGGTCTTGCGACGCTGGTGGCAGGGGGTCTGGTTGTCGCCGGGTCCGTCATCGCGTCCGCCGACGTAGACCTTCCGGTCACGATCTACGCCTGCGCTGATCTCCAAACCGGTGCGCTTCGGATGATCCAACCCGACGCGCCCTGTGCCGAGGAAGAGCAGTCGGTGTGGTGGAACGTGGCAGGACCCGAGGGCATTCAGGGCGAGAGCGGCCCTGAGGGACCGGCCGGTGAGCGAGGACCCACCGGCTTCACGGGGCCGTCGGGACCGCCGGGGATCCCCGGGGTCGCCGGTGAAACCGGGTCGGATGGCGTCGATGGAGACGACGGCTCCTCGTGCTCGGTGTCGGAAGACGCCGGTCGGGTGATCGTGTCGTGCGAGGACGGCAGCGAAGTCGGATTCCAGGCCATGATCATGTCCTCCACCGACTGCACGGTGGTCCATCCCTTTGCCGATCTGCGGCACTGCCAACTCGACGGTCGCTGGCTGCCCGGAGCGCCGCTCGATGGAGTCGACCTCGGGGGCGCCAACCTCACCGGTGCGCAGATGATCTCGGCGACGCTGTCACGGGCAAACCTGGCTGAGGCCGACCTCACAGATGTCGTCCTGACCTACGCCAACCTCGATGGCGCGTATCTCAATGGGGCTTCGCTCATCAGGGCCGATCTCAACGGGGCTCATCTCGACGGGGCAGTGCTGGCCCACGCCGATCTCAGGCGGGCGGATTTCACGAAGGCCTCGCTGACCGGGGCCGATCTCGTCATGGCAGATCTGCGTTTCGCCATCCTCGATTCGGCCGACCTCAGGTTCGCCGACCTATCCGGGGCCAACCTTCGCAGGGCCGATCTCTCGGGTGTCGACATGAGCCTGGTGATCTGGGACGACACGACCTGCCCCGATGGGTCCAATAGCGACGATGATGACGGCGACGGCTTCACTTGTGCGGTGCCGCCGGTCGAAGAGCCGCTTCAGTCAGCCCCAGATGTGGACATCCAACCCGATCCAGAGCCGCGAGGACAACCAGTCGGCATCCCAGGTCGGCACCCTGACACAGCCGTGTGAGACCGGCCACGCCGGAACGCTTCGTGAACCGTGGATTGCGTAGGCCGAGGTGAACGACCAGGCGTTGTAGATCCCTCCGAGGTAGGTGTCGGTCCAACCGGGTTGGTAGCGGAACAGGCGGAACGATCCGCGCGGGGTCGCGGCATAGACCATGCTCCCGTCGTATCGCTCGTACACGTAGCCGCCGCCCGAACTGACCGGGAGGATCTGCGCCACCTCTCCGTCGAGGATCAAATAGAGGATCTGTCTGCTCAGATCGACTTCGATGCGATCGGGTTGGCCGGGGCGGCTTCTGGGTGGTGCGGGATCGAACCCATCCAATCGGTACCAATCATTCATCGACCACGAGGAATCGCGCTTCTGGTCGGTCGCCTTGTGAAAGGCGATCACTGCGGCCTCCGTGTACGGCCCGAATTTGCCATTGATCGAGGCCCGGTACAGCCCACTCTGGGCGAGGCGACTCTGGAGGCGAATCACTGCGGGGCCGGTGGCTCCCGGCGACAGCGCGGTCTCTTCGCAAGCGAATCGGATCTCGGTCGCGCACCGGTCGAGTCCGGTGCCGCCGTAACTCCGATCGTTGCCGCTGCCGCCGACCAGGGTGTCCCAGCCACCATTGCCCACCAGGGTGTCGTT
>JABMPV010000285.1 GCA_013202595.1 bacterium | reverse complement strand
TATCAGCACGACGCAGATCTACACCCGAGTCTCGCCGCGACACCTGCTCGAGGTGTACAGGACCTCGCACCCCCGGAGTTGACAATGACGACAATCGACAACGCCGCTGCGAAAGAGCGCCTGGAAGCCGAGCGCTCGAAACTCGTCCATCAGTTGAGCGAACTCGGAGCGACCGAGGCCGGCGAACTGACCGGTGACGTCGATTTCGGCGATGCTTTTGCAGACGCCGGCGCCGCAACTGCAGAGCGCACGGAAGTCCTGGGCCTGGTCGAGTCCTTGAAGTCATCACTGGATGGCATCGATGCGGCGCTGGCCAAGGTCGGTCGCGGCACCTACGGCATCTGTACCCAGTGCGGCAGTCGCATCAGCGATGCCCGCCTGGAGCACCGGCCGGCGTCGGTCCGCTGCATCACCTGCAAGGACAAGTCCGGCGGCTGATCACCCGGCCGGGAGTATCGAGTGATTCACGACAACGGAGTTATCGACCTCGTCCTGGTGCTCGCCGTCCTGATCCCGAGCATCATCCTCCACGAGGTCGCCCATGGCGCGGTGGCTGACCGTCTCGGTGACACCACCGCTCGCGACGCCGGACGGCTGACACTGAACCCGATCCGCCACATCGACCCCTTCGGATCGCTGCTCCTTCCCAGCATGCTGGCGCTCGCCGGCCAGAATGTGTTCGGATGGGCCAAGCCCGTTCCCGTCCAGCCCGCCCGGTTCCGCAATCCGACCTCCGGCATGGCCCTGGTCGGCTTTGCCGGGCCGCTCACAAATGTCGCCATTGCGGCGATCGCCGGCACGATCGGCCCCTTTGTCGACGTCCGCTCTGGAGCGTCTCTGCAGGACGTGGAACTGGTGAGCAGGCTTGGGATCGGCATCACCACCAACGCTTTGTGGGGTCGGATGCTCTTCGGCCTGCTGATCATCAACCTCGCTCTCGCGGTCTTCAACATGCTCCCGATACCGCCGCTCGACGGCAGCAGGTTGATCCCACTGATCCTGCCGCCCAAGGGCCGCCTGCTCTTCTCCAGGGCCAGCCAGTACGGCATGTTGGTGATCATCCTGCTGGTCTTCGTGTTCGAGGACTCGCTCGCGTGGATCAGTGATGTCATCGGATGGATGGCGAGACTGCTCGTATGAGCGCACCGGGAAGCCCGCTCCACCTCGTCAGGCGTTTCCTCGGGACCCTGCGTGCCCGCCCGCTCGGCCCCGCCGCGCAAACGTTGGCCGATTCACTCCTGAGCGCAGGCGAGCGCCCGCTGTTCTGGGAGCAGTCCGCCGTAGACCAGCGGCACGCGGTGGACGCAGCCCGGAGCGTCATGGCAGATGTGCCCGGCCGAGTGGATCTCGCCCGCGCCGCTCTCCTCCATGATGTCGGGAAGCGGCACGCCGGGGTGGGGATCCTGGCTCGCTCGGGTGCCTCCATCGCGGCCATGCTCCATCTCCCCACCTCGGGTCGATGGGCCGACTATCTCGACCACGGTTCACTCGGGGCCCATGATCTTGAGGCTGCGGGTGCCGAGCCACTGGTCGTCGCCTTCGCGAGAAGGCACCACATCGGGCGTCCCGACACCATCGGCGCGGACGACTGGCGGGTCCTCCAGAGTGCCGACCGGGCATGACCCAAATCAGGCCGCCACGGCCCTCCTCCAATACCATGGCGCCCACACCGTGACCTACGACGTCAAGACCGCCGTGTTCGAAGGCCCGCTCGAGCTGCTCCTGCGGCTCATCACCGCGCGCCAGGTGGAGATCGCAGAGGTCAGTCTGACCGATCTCATCGCTGAGTTCGTCGGGTATGTGGAACTAGCGCAGAAGATGGACCTCGAGATCACCAGCGAGTTCCTGGTGATCGCCGCAACGCTGATCCAGTTGAAGGCGCGGCGCCTCCTGCCCGACGACGGCGAGATCGACCTCGATGAGGAACTCGCACTCGCCGAAGAGCGCGATCGACTGCTCACACGCCTCCTGGCGTCACTCACTTTCAAGGACGTTGCAGCCGTGATAGCCCACCGCTTCGAGGGCATGACAGCGCTGGTGCCGCGCACGGTCGGCCTCGACCCGGGCGTCGGACCGCCGCCGCCCGAGCTGCGCCTCGACATCACCCCGTCCGATCTCTCCGATCTCGCCACCCGGGTTCTCGAGCGCCACGATGCCGAACCCGACCTCGACCATCTCGATCTCGATCTACCGTCCGTGGCAGCCGCCATCTCAGACGTTCGGTCCAGGGTCGCCTCCGACGTCGAGACCGATTTCGACCGCCTCGTCGAGCATCTCAACAGGCCCGTCGAGGTCGTCGCCTATTTCCTTGCGCTGCTCGAACTGGTTCGCTGGGGCCTGGTCTCGGCCCGCCAGGACGATCTCGCAGCTCCGATCGTGATCACACACACAGCCGACGCGGGAGATGAGTTCGTGAGTGAGTGGGATCGATGACCACAGACCTGCCGGCAGCCCTCGAGGCGATCCTGTTCGTCGCCGAAGCGCCCGTGCCCACCAGCGAACTGGCCTCGGTCCTCGAGGTGACCGAAGACGAAGTCCGCGCAGGCCTCGGCACACTGGCTGAGGGCCTCTCCGAGCGATCGAGCGGCATAGTCGTGCGTGAGACCGGCCCGGGTTGGAGGCTCTACACCAGACCGGATCTCATCCCGCACCTCGAGCGGTTCGCTGCCACCCCTACTGCCTCGCGCCTGTCGAAGGCTGCGCTCGAGACCCTGGCCGTCGTCGCCTATCGCCAGCCGGTCACCAGGGCCCAGGTGTCCGATATCCGCGGCGTCGACTCCGATCATGCCCTCCGGACGCTCGAACGACGCGGCCTGGTGGATGTCACCGGGCGCGCTCCCGGTGCAGGCCAGGCGCTGCTGTACGGGACCACCGACCTGTTCCTCGAGAAGCTCGGTCTGCGATCGATCGCCGAATTGCCGCCACTCGCAGACCACATACCGCCGGCATCGGTGGTCGAGTCCCTCGAAGAGCCCATGAGACCGGAGGGATCATCGAACGACTCCAGAAGCTGATCGCTCACTCCGGGATGGCGTCTCGGCGTACCGCCGAGGACATGATCCGCGACGGGCGGGTCACGGTGGATGGTGAACCGGCTCATCTCGGGCAGAAGATCGACGTCGAGGAGGCTCACGTCGAGATCGATGGCGTGCCCCTACCCGTGAAGCCGGGGCTCGTCCACTACCTCCTCTACAAGCCGGCCGGCGTGATCAGCACGGCCGATGATCCCCAGGGCAGGCCCACGGTGCTGGATCTGGTGCCCGACGACACACGCGTCTACCCGGTGGGGCGTCTCGACGCAGACTCAGAGGGTTTGCTGATCATCACGAACGACGGCGACCTCACCCACCACATCACGCACCCTTCCCGGGGCGTCACCAAGACGTACCTCGCCAGAGTGCAGGGCGATCCGGATGTCAGGACGATCGCCCGCCTCGTGTCCGGCATCGATCTCGAGGACGGCCCGGCGATGGCGATCTCAGCGCGCCGCATCGACGCATTTGGCGGCGAGACGCTCATAGAGGTTGTGTTGGGAGAGGGGCGCAAGCGCGAGGTCAGGCGGATGCTCGATGCCGTGGGCCATCCCGTCACGGCCCTGGTGAGGACCGCGATCGGGCCGATCAAGGACAGGTCACTCACCCAGGGATCGTGGCGCTCACTGACCCTGGATGAGATCCGATCTCTGTACTCCGCCGGCTTGGTGGCATGATCGCTCGATGTCCGACGTCTCCCTGACAGGTCCCGCCACCCCGTTCGCATCGGCGACCACGGTCCCCGGCGACAAATCCCTCTCACACAGGGCGCTGGTGCTCGCCGCAATGGCGACAGGCTCTTCACGGGTCAGCGGGTGGGGGCCGGGTGCCGACATCCAATCGACGAGGGCGGCTTTGGGCACCTTCGGTGTGATCCTCTCTGGTGATGGCATCGAGTCTCCCGGCATCGCCCGATGGG
>JABMPV010000284.1 GCA_013202595.1 bacterium | reverse complement strand
TCGTCGCCGGTGATCCGGAGGGCGACCACGGACAGCGGCCTCCCGGCCGTATCGAGGAGTGAGAGCGCATCGTCGGGGGCGACGGCGGTTACCTGGGATGACGTCTCCGTCGATCCATAGGTCTGCAGCGCAGGGATGCCGAGATCGATCGCCTCTTGGAGCAATCCCGGTGTGGCCGGACCGCCTCCAATCAGCACTCCGCGCAATCCGTCGAAGTGATCCCCGCGGTCCGCCACACGCCGCAGCATGGTCGGCACCAGGGAGGCGAAGCGCACGCTGTGCAATGCCTCCGATGCAGTCCACGGCGAAAATCGGCCCAGAAGCACGACGGGGGCGGCTTCCCGCGCGCTGCGCCACAGGGTCATCAGACCGCCGATGTGAGCCAGAGGCAGCGGGCACAGCCAGGGATCATCCGGCCCGTTGCCCAGACGGTCCTGCGATGCCGCAGTGGAAGCGGCGACGTTCTCCCCGCTGATGATCACGCCCTTGGGCGGGCCACCGGACCCGGAGGTGAACACGACCGTGAGGAACCCGGCATCGGGCGGGCCCCAGAAGCCACCCGGCGCACCGCCGCGGCCGGGCACCACGATCCCGGGATCGTCGACCCTGTCCCATAGGACACTTGCGCCGGCACTCGATGCCAGGTCTCTCGCTGCTTCGGGCCGAAGTCCGACCCGCAACATCACCGCCGCTGCACCCGCACGCGGGATCCCCCAGATCGCCGCCACGGTCTTCGGAGTGACCGAACCCCATACGGCCACCCTGGCGCCCGGCGCCACTCCCGATGCGGTCAGAGCCGCGGCGACGCTGTCTGCCGCCTCGTCGAGACAGCCGTACGACACCACCTCGTCGCCGGCTATCAGCGCGGGAGCATCCGGGCGGGCTTCAGCCGCCATCTTGAGCCAATCCATTGAGATGCACGCTACTGCGGCCAGAAAGCGGCGGTGCACCGCCGCACCGACGCCGGACATGGAAACGGCCGTCCACGCCTCACTACAGTTCTGCGCACTCCAGTCGACCCCACGGAGAGCATCACATGCCCGTCGAGTGGCAGCGCAGCGGCGACTACGAAGACATCTTCTACGACGTCGCCGAAGGCATCGCCAAGATCACCATCAACCGCCCGGAAGTCCGCAACGCCTTCCGTCCCACGACCCTGTTCGAACTGTCTGAGGCGTTCGAACGGGCCCGCGACGACCAGGGAGTGGGTGTCATCATCCTGACGGGAGAGGGCGACCTCGCCTTCTGCTCGGGTGGCGACCAGAGGATCCGCGGCGACGCCGGGTACCTGGACCCCAGAGGCACACCGCGCCTCAACGTCCTCGATCTCCAGATCCAGATGCGCCGCCTCCCCAAGCCGATCATCGCCATGGTGCGCGGCTACGCGATCGGCGGTGGCCACATCCTCCACCTCGTCGCCGATCTCACCATCGCAGCCGACAACGCCGTGTTCGGGCAGACGGGGCCAAAGGTCGGCTCCTTCGACGGCGGATACGGGGCAGGGCTCCTGGCGAGGATGGTCGGTGACAAGCGGGCGCGAGAGATCTGGTACCTCTGCCGCCAGTACTCGGCAGCCGAGGCCTACGAGATGGGAATGGTCAACAAGGTCGTGTCCCTCAGCGAGGTCGAGGAAGAGACGATCGCCTGGGCTCAGGAGATCCTTGCGATGTCGCCACTGGCCGTGCGGATGATGAAGGCTGCGATCAATGCAGCAGGCGACGGCCTGGCCGGACAGCAGCAACTCGCAGGCGATGCGACCCTGCTCTTCTACATGAGTGAAGAGGCCCAGGAAGGTCGCAACGCATTCAATGAGAAGCGGCCACCCGACTTCGGGAAGTTCCCCAGACTCCCATGACCCCGCTGAAGGCGTGGGTGCTCGCAGCCAGGCCGCCGACCCTGTGGGCGGCCGTGGCCCCGGTGCTGGTCGGTTCCGGTCTCGCCGCCAACGACGGCGTGTTTCTCTGGGATGTCTTCGTGGTGACACTGATCACGGCGGTGCTCATCAATGTCGCCGCCAACTTCGCCAACGACGCATCGGACGCCGGCAAGGGCGCCGACACCGCAGAGCGAATCGGACCGCAGCGGGCCGTTGCCTCCGGGCTCATCCCGGCGCGGACGATGTGGATCGGCACTGCGGGGGTGGTGGCCGCCGCCGTCACGGGAGGCATCTACCTCACCTGGCGGGCGGGATGGGTCGTGGTGGTGATCGGTCTGGTGTCGATCATCGCGATGCTCGGCTACACCGGCGGGCCCCGTCCATATGGATATCGGGGATTCGGCGAGGTGTCCGTGTTCGTGTTCTTCGGTCTGGCAGCCACGGTCGGATCGCGGTACGTCCACGATCGCTCGGCCCCTCTCGACGCATGGCTGCTGGCGGTGCCGGTCGGCATGCTGGTGACGGCGATCCTGGTGGCCAACAACGTGAGAGACCTCGACACCGATCGGGCAACAGGCAAGCGCACCCTCGCTGTGATGATGGGACGGCCGGCGACGCGGGCGCTGTTCGCCACCCTGGTGTGGGGTGCCTTCGTGGTGCTTGCGGTGGTGGCCGGGGCCGGTTGGGCACCACGAGGCACACTGCTCGGCCTGGCCGCAGCGCCGCTGTCGATCGCCATCGTCCGCACGGTCATGGCGGAGGTGGAGGGACCTCCCCTGATCGGGGCGCTGAAAGGCACCGCCCGCCTCCACGCCCTCACCGGCGCACTGATCGGCATCGGCGCAATCCTCTGATCCGAAGCGACCCCCGGGAGGGATCGACGGCCGGGGATCAGTCGAGCGCGTCGGCCAGATCCCTCACAGCATCGGCCTCGCGGCGCGCCGACATCTCCCCGAGAGGCCCGGCGCAACGCGACAGAGCCTCCCGGGCCCTCCGGTGCAGCCCGGCGTCTGCCAGCGTCTCGGCGAGGGCCAGGCCAAATCGAGCCTCATCCCACTTCGCCCCGATCGCCCCGAAAGCGGCGACCCCGCGATCGAGCAGATCGATGGCCATGTCGTAGTCGCCGGTCGCCGCCGCAGCCATCCCTTCGGTGCCATCGGCCGCCGCACCGAGCGCCAGCAGACCTCCCTGGGCGGCGATACCCCGGGCCTCGGCCACGAGGTCCGGGACTGCGTCCCAGTCGCGCGCTGCAGCGGTCACCTCCAACCCGGCTTCGGAGAGAAGGCCGATGCGCACCACCCGCCGATATCGGGTTTCGGCGAGCAAGCGCCGAGCCTCCCCGATCCTCCCCCGCCGCGCCAGGAGCGGGGCGATGAACTCCGCCCACTGACTCAGCGGCGAGGTGTCACGATCGGCCGGTTGGAGCCGATCATAGAACTCCGTGAGCACATCGATGACCGCATCGGCGGCCCCGTGCTCTCCGCGGTACTCGTGAATGAGAGCAACGACGGCAAACATCGGCGACAGGTAGTTCGGCGGATCGTCCCTGTTGTCTCCGAGGAGATCTCTGGCGAGCGCCAGATCGACCCGGGTCGGGCCCCAATCCCCCAATCGGAATCTCGCCTGAGTCCGCCAGCGCAGGCAGTGCAGGGCCAGGCTCGGAGCCTCCCCCACGGTGCGCCGGTAGCCCTCATCGCACCTGGCGAACGCGGTCCCGTAGTCGCCCATGTGGTAGTGGATCCAGCCCTGCATGGCATAGGTGTCGCCGATCTCCCACAGGTCGTGGAGATCCCCGATCAGTTCGAGTCGCCGCACCGTGGCCGGTCGGGCCGAGGAGTACAGGCCTCTCGGGATGTAGCAGCCGGTCACGGCGTCGAGGGCTGCCGACTCGAGATCGGGCCGGTGCATGGCGGCGGCAGCGCGCACCGCCTGTTCGGCCGACCGCAGGGATTCCTGGGGTTGGATCATCACGTCGTCGTCGCCGGGGTGCGGATAGGCGTGCTGCCACAGGCCCTGGACGGTCAGCAGCCGAACCGCTTCCTCAGAGCCGGGCGGAGCGTGATCCATACCGAGGTGGAGGTAGCCGACGACGTCGATCTCGTCGGGAGTCGATTGCATCGCACCTGGCCAGCGGATCGCCAACTGCAGCGCTCTCGCACACAGCCTGGCGATCTCCGGATCCTTCCCGGGCACATCACCGAGGCGGTACTCGATGGCCTCGCGAAGCGCCCGCCATGCCTTGTCGCCCTCGTAGCCGTAGAAGAAGGCCTCACCGAGCGCCTCAGCCGCCCGCGACCGGTCATCGGCCGTCTCGGAGAGGCGACCGGCCTCACGGGCGAAGTATTTGGCCTGGCCGAGAGCGACCCTGAGCCTGGCGTTGTCGGATGCCGCCAGCAGCGCCGAGAAGGCGCGCTCCCTGAGGTCCGCCGCCACATCCTCGGCGCCCGGCCTCCCGCGCAGCCCATCGTATGCCCTGGCGATGTGATGCGCCTGGATGCCGGCGATCTCCCTGCGCCCCTCGACCGCTCCGGACAACCAGTCTGCAACCTGGATGTGAAGCGCACTTCGATCACGCCGGGCCAGGGTGTCATAGGCCACATCGCGCACCATGGCGTGCTTGAAGCGGTACTCGCGCTCACCCGACAGTGCCGAGTCCGCTCCGACCAGCACCAACCCCCTGACTTCGAGTTCGTCGAGCACCCCTTCGACATCATCGGATTCGGCATCGAGTAGATGAGCCAGAGCGCCGCTCCAGAACGTCCTCCCGACGACGGCCGCACATTGCAGGGCACGCTTCGATGTGATGTCGAGCAGATCGATCCTCGCCGAGATCACTGCCTGGACGGTCGTCGGGATCTCCACCGAGGCGAGGTCACGGGCGAGACGCCAACCGTCACCTCCATCACGCACGATCGATCCGTCGTCGACGAGGCCCCTGATGATCTCTTCGATGAAGAACGGGTTGCCGTCCGCTCTATCGATGATCCGGGTCGCCACCTCCTGGGGAAGGCCCCCGCCGGACAAGAGTGACGACACCAGACGGCGGGATTCTGTCCCGGAGAGGGGGTCGAGCAGCATCGAGGACGAGTGCTGCTTGCCGCTCCCCCACGTCGGCTGGCTGTCGAGCAGCGTTGGACGGGCGGGGCAGACGAACAGGATGGGACCCGTGACCCTGTCGGCGAGGTGCTCGAGCAGGTCGAGCATCGCAGGATCCGCCCAGTGGAGATCCTCCACCCGCACTACCACCGGGCCGCGCGCGGCGAGCGACCCCAGCAGCCAGCGCCACGCACCATTGATGGCTGATCTGACCTGGCGGGCGAGGGCGTCCGACAGGGGCGACGGCGCTCCGGAGATGCCGGCCGAATAGCGGAGCGCCTCCACGGCATCCTCGGGAGTTGGCCCGATCCTGCCGTCCAGAGAATCGACGAGAGCACCGATCTTGGCAACGGCGAAGTCGGTCGAATCACCGTCATCGATGCCGGCCAGCGACCCGAGGATCTCGGCGAACGCACCGAACGCGGCATCCTCACCGTACGGACGGCATCGCCCGAACAGGGTGGTGACGTTGCGCAACTGATCCCTCTGGACGGCGAAGTCCTCTGCGAGTCGGCTCTTGCCGATCCCTGCGACCCCGAAAATGGTCACGAGGTACGGCCGTCCCTCGCCCACCACCCTGGCCCACAGAGACGACAGCACACCGAGTTCGTGGTCCCGCCCCACCATCGGCGCCCTGCCGATCACATGACCTCTCCCGACCTCGGTCTCCCCGACCACCTCGAGAGCTGCGATGGGCTCGGTCCGGCCCCGCAACTCGAGTTTGCCGATCGGTTCGAAGATGAATCGCCTGCTCGCCGCTGCGGTCTGCTCGGACACGAGCACGCCGCCCACCGGGGCCTGCTGGGACAGCCTCGCCCCCACATTGAGAGCGTCGCCTGCCAGCCTCCCGAGCCCTGATCCTGCTGCCAGGACCACTTCGCCCGTGTTGACACCGACCCTGAGGCCGAACTCGAGACCGTGGCGCCTGAACAGCGTCTCGTTCAATCGCTCGAGACGGGCCACCATGGCCCGGGCGGCACCGACTGCTCGGTCGGCATCGTCCTCCCTGGCCACCGGCACGCCGAAGACGGCCAGGACGGCATCGCCGACGAACTGCTCGACCGTCCCTCCGGTCGCCTCGGCCTCTTCACGCATCGCGTCCAGGTACGCATTCATCAGCACCTGATGGATCTCGACATCGAGGCGCTCACCGACGGCCGTCGACCCGGCGAGATCGGCGAACAGCACCGTGGCAATCTTCCGCTCCGCGAGATCGGGACCCAGCGCCATGCGCCGACCGCAGGCCGGGCACACCTCGGCGGCGGCGGGAACGTCCACCGAGCACGAAGGGCAGGGGCGGCGCAGCCGGGACCCGCACGATGAGCAGAATCTGGCATCGCCGGAGTTCGGCGCGCGACACGACCGGCACGAGATCTCCATGTGGCGATTCTACGAGTGGCTGCCATCCCAGGCTCAATATCGACCGGCAGCCGGCCGATCACCACTAGTGCTCTGGCCAGGAATGTTGGCGATGTTCAGGGCGAGGCAGGGACG
>JABMPV010000283.1 GCA_013202595.1 bacterium | reverse complement strand
CTCCTGGGCTGGGCGATCTGGCGCTTTGGCTGGGTGGCGCTTGCCGAGCGGCTGGCCAAGCGCACGTCTGCCTGACATGGCGATCGTCCGGCTTCCCTCCCAGCTGATGAAGTACGCCCGGGGGCACCGCAGGGTCGCCGTCGATGCCGGCACCGCGGGGGCTGCACTGGGCGCCGCAGCTTCGGCCCATCCCGATCTCGGGATTCGGCTCTTCGGTGACGACGGGATGGTGCATTCCCACTTGATCGTCTTCGTCGGCGACACCGAGGTCGGTCGCTCCGATCTGGCCGGGCACCCGGTCGGCGCCGACGAGGAGATCTCCGTGGTCATCGGGATCTCGGGAGGCGTCGAGGACGTCAGGATGCGGGGCTTTCGGGACAGGGTCACCGTCGAGGCTGCTCTCTCCGCCGCATTGGAGGGAGTCGATCCGCTCCCTGCCGAGGCGGTCGGACTCCAAGAGGCGTACGGCAGGGTCCTGGCCGAGGACGTCGTCAGCGGGTACGACGTCCCGGGATTCCGGCGATCCACGATGGACGGGTATGCCGTGCGGGCGGCAGACACGTTCGGGGCCTCCGCGTACAACCCGATCGCCCTGGAACTCGCCGGTACCTCACTCCCCGGCATGGACGAGCGAGCAATCCTGATCGGGGGGACCACCCGCCGCATCATGACGGGGTCACCGGTCCCCGAAGGTGCCGATGCGGTCGTGCGCGCAGAGGATGCCCGCGAGGACGGTGATGTCGTCGACGTGATGGCACCCGTGGCAGAGGGCAAGAATGTCGGGAGGATCGGCGAGGACGTCGTAGCGGGGGCCATAGTGCTGACCAGGGGGCGGCGCCTGCTCGCACAGGACGCCGGGATGCTGGCCTCCATCGGACAGGTGCCCGTTCCCGTCCACCGCAGGCCCCTCGTGCGCATCATCGTCTCCGGTGATGAGTTGGTGGCACCGGGTGGCACGCCGGGAGGCCACAGGATCGTCGACAGCAACTCACCCATGCTCGCAGCCCTGGTCGGTCGCGATGGCGGCGTGGTCGAGATCCTGAGACTGGAGGACGATGAGACCGCGATGCGGGAGGCTCTCGGTCTCGGGGGTGTAGATGTGATCGTCACCGCCGGCGCTGCTTCGGTCGGTACCGAGGATCGGGTCCCGCTGCTGGTGGCAGAACTCGGTGCACTCTCCGTCCACGGTGTAGCCATGCGTCCGTCATCGCCGACCGGCGTCGGGCGGATCGGCGGCATTCCCGTGCTGGTGCTCCCGGGCAACCCGGTGTCCTGTCTGGTCGCTTACGACTTCTTCGCCGGGCCGGTCATCAGGCGGCTGGGCGGTCTCCCCGCGCCATGGCCGTACCGATCCATCAGGGCGACGCTGCAGACTCGTCTCGTCTCCCAGATCGGGCGCACCGACTACGCCAGGGTGGAGATCGACGGGGGGTTGGTTCGTCCACTGGCGATCTCGGGTGCGTCGATGCTCTCGTCGGTCACGAGGGCGGACGGATTCGTGGTGGTGCCGGCCGGACTCGAGGGGTACGCAGAGGGCACCGAGATCGAAGTCCATCTCTACGACTCATGGAGTGCCGCGTGAGGCAGCGCCAATTTCTCGACGTCGTCGACGAGGCCGTGGCCCACAGCCGGTTCGACGAGGCCACCCGCCATTTGAAGCCATCAGTCGAGTCGGTGGTTCTCGCCGAAGCCCATGGGAGGGTCCTCGCATCCGACACCCGCGCCGATGTAGATGTGACGGCGTTCGACCGGTCCAATGTCGACGGCTTTGCAGTCAGGGCAACCGACACATTTGGCGCAGAGGAACTGAGCCCGGTCAGCCTCGCGGTCTCTCCGGTCTCGCTGGCCGCAGGTGAGGAGCCGCCCCCGGGCTTCGAACTCGGAGCAGGGATGGCAGTCTCCGTCGCCACCGGCGGGATCGTGCCCCGCGGAGCCGATGCAATGGTGATGGTGGAGCACACCCGGCCGGCCGGCGATGCGATCCATGTGTTGCGGGCTGCCGTGCCCGCAGGCAATGTCACCTTCGCCGGGTCCGACATCGGGCGGGGTGAGATCGTGCTGCGCCGCGGCACCCGCCTCTCATACCGAGAGACGGGGGTACTGGCTGCCGTCGGCGTCGATCGGGTGGACGTGGTGGCCAGGCCTCGGGTTGCCGTGGTCTCCACCGGCGACGAGATCGTCGAACCGGGCATGCCGCTCGGTGTCGGGAAGGTCTACGACTCCAACCAGCGCATGCTGCTCGATGCCGCGGCGGAACTCGGCTGTGAGCCGGTTGCGTGCGGAATCGTTCCCGACGACGAGGCGCTGCTCGAATCGGCCATCGAGAGGCTGATCGTCGGCAGCGGCGCCGCAGACATCCTGCTGCTGTCGGGCGGGACGTCGAAGGGCGAAGGCGATCTCAACGCCTCGGTCGTGGAGACCCTCGCCGGGCGGCTTCCCGGGTCGGCAGGGATCGTCGTGCACGGAGTTGCGTTGAAGCCGGGGAAGCCGCTCTTGCTGGCCGTCGTGTCCGGCACCCCGGTCGTGGTGCTGCCCGGTTTCCCGACCTCGGCCATCTTCACGTTCCACGAGTTCGTGGCACCGCTGCTTCGCCGCCTGTCGGGTCTGCCGGAGGAGTCCCGGGCCGTGGTCAGGGCGGTTGCCCCGCTCAGAATCACCTCGGTGCCCGGACGGACCGAGTACAGCCTGGTGGATCTCGTCGAAGGCCCCTCGGGTCCAGCGGTGTACCCGCTCGGTGCAGGGTCGGGGAGCGTCACTGCCTTCGGCCGCGCCGATGGGTACGTGCGAATTCCTGCATCTATGGAGTTCATCTCAGAAGGTGCAGAGGTGGATGTGCACCTGCTCCATCCAGAGGTCAGACCGGCCGACCTGGCGGCCATCGGCAGCCACTGCGTCGGTTTCGACCATTTGCTCGGCATCCTCGCCGATCGCGGCTTCCTGGTGAAGATGGTCCCCGTCGGATCGTCGGGTGGGCTGACGGCTGTGAGGAGGGGAGAGGCCGATGTGGCCGGAATCCATCTCATGGATGAGGCCACCGGTGAGTACAACGTGTCGTTCCTGCCGCCGGGCGCCCGTCTGGTGCGCGGATACAGGAGACGGCAGGGGATCGCGTATCGATCCGATGATCCCCGCCCGGGCGGCCTCGACGATGCCGCACTCGCCGAACTGCTCCGCGCCGGCACCATGCGGATGATCAACAGGAACGCGGGAAGCGGAACCCGGGTGCTCATCGACGGGGTGCTCGCAGGCGCTCAGCCGCCGGGGTATCTCCATCAAGCCAAGACCCACCATGCGGTCGCAGCGGCCGTGGAGCAGGGCAGGGCCGATTGGGGAGTCACACTCGACACCATCGCTGCAACCGCCGGCCTGGAGTTCAGGTTCCTGCAGGACGAGCAGTTCGACTTCGCCGTTCCCGAGGACCGGTGGGACCGGCCGGCGGTGACGGCGTTGCGTGCCCTCCTCGACGACCCGGAGGCCGTGGCCGGCTTGCGGGCCCTCGGATTCGAGCGCCCGCTCGGATTCGAGGGGCAGTAGCGGACGCGAAAAGGGGGCCCCGGACACCACCGGGGCCCCCTCGGTAACCGCGACTTATCTGCGCGCGCCCCTAGCCGAGGTTGTGCTTGGCCACGAAGTCCGAGAGCACACCGTCGAGGTTCGGCTCGCCGATCTCCTGCAGGTCGTAGAACACCCTGGTGTTGGGCTTTTCGATGTTCACGATCCGGTTGAGGTCGATCGGAGTGCCGATGACCACCGCGTCACAGTCTGTGGCGTTGATGGTCGCCTCGAGGTCGCGCAACTGCTGTTCCCCGTAGCCCATGGCGGGCAGGATCGTGCCGATCCCCGGGTAGATCTCGAAAGTCTCCTTGAGTTTGCCGACCAGGTACGGGCGGGGATCGACGAACTCGATCGCACCGTGCTTCTTGGCAGCCACGACGCCGGCGCCGATCTTCATGCCGCCGTGGGTGAGCGTCGGGCCATCCTCGACGACCAGCACCCGCTTGCCCTTGACGACGCTCGGATCCTCGAGCCGGAGCGTCGACGCGGCCTCGATGATCATGGCATCGGGGTTGACGGCTGCGATGTTCTCGCGAACCGTCTCGATGCCTGCGAGATCGGCCGAGTCGATCTTGTTGATGATGGCTATGTCGGCCATGCGCAGGCTGACCTCACCGGGATAGTAGGACAACTCATCGCCTGGGCGATGGGGATCGACCACGGTCATGGAGAGATCTGCCTTGTAGAACGAGAAGTCGTTGTTGCCGCCGTCCCACACCACGACGTCGCAGCCATTGGGGTCGTTCTCGGCCGCCCTGAGGATGGCTTCGTAGTCGACACCGGCATAGATGACGTTGCCGCGGACGATGTGCGGTTCGTACTCCTCCATCTCCTCGATGGTGCAGTCGTGCTTCTCGAGGTCGGACAGTGCGGCGAAGCGCTGGACCTTCTGGGCGACCAGGTCGCCGTAGGGCATGGGGTGGCGGATGGCGACGACCTTGAGGCCCTTGGCCATGAGCGTCTCGACGACCTTGCGAGATGTCTGGCTCTTGCCCGCGCCCGTCCGCACGGCGCAGACGCTGATGAGCGGCTTGGTGCTGGCGACCATGGTGTCATTGGGCCCGAGGAGTGTGAATGCGGCTCCGGCTGCCTGGACGATCGCGCTGACGCCCATCACGTGCTGGTAGGAGACATCGCTGTAGGAGAAGGCACATTCGTCTGCGCCGAGGTCGGCGATCAGGCGGGGGAGTTCCTCCTCGGCGTAGATCGGGATGCCCCCGGGGTAGAGCGGACCTGCCAACTCGGCGGGGTAGGTGCGCCCGTCGATGCCGGGGATCTGCTCGGCGGTGAACGCCACGACCTCGACCGACTCATCGTCGCGATACCGGGTGTTGAAGTTGTGAAAATCCCGTCCGGCCGCTCCGATGATGATGACCTTGCGTTTGCTCATGGACCTCTCCTTGGATGCCTGTGTCGTTCGATGTCACGCCCGAGAGTGGGTAGTTCGAGCGCCCCGCCGACCCGCGCGTAGTGTTGGGACGTCGGGCCGCCCACGACCTGTCACAAGTGGATAGACTACCTATCGATCGATAGGGTTGGCAACCAGGAGGCCGTGCAAAGCAGTCGGCGATGGTGCTGCGAAACGCATCACTCTCACTCTGCTGCGACTCCCGGCCTCGACGGAAGGCGGCGTGGTGCAGGCCACGTCGGTGCAACGGAGGTGACTTCATGCTTGTCGGGGTGCCGAAGGAGATCAAGAACGCCGAGCGGCGGGTCGGACTGACTCCCTCGAGTGTGCAGGAGCTGGTGGCCCACGGCCACGAAGTGGTCGCGGAGACCTTGGCTGGGCTGGGTATCGGTGCATCGGACGACGACTACGTAGCCGCCGGGGCCCGCATCGCATCGTCGGCCGAACAGGTCTGGGACGAGGCCGAGTTGATCGTGAAGGTCAAGGAACCCCAGGCCGTCGAGCGGGCTCAACTGAGCGAGAACCAGGTCCTCTTCACCTACCTCCATCTCGCTCCGGATCCGGATCAGACGAAGGACCTCGTGAACAGCGGCGCCACATGCATCGCCTACGAGACCGTCACGGACAGTCGAGGCGGCCTTCCGCTGCTCGCTCCGATGTCACAGGTGGCCGGCCGGATGTCCGTTCAGGCAGGGGCTCACTGCCTCGAGGCGCCCCACGGCGGCTCCGGCAAGCTCCTCGGCGGCGTTCCCGGTGTCGAGGCCGCCAACGTGGTCGTCATCGGCGGAGGTGTCGTCGGTGAGCACGCCATTCAGATGGCTGCGGGTCTCGGTGGGGAAGTGGCTGTGCTCGATCGCGACGTCAACGTGCTCGACAGACTGGCGCGCCGCTTCGGCACGGCCCTGCAGACCGTCTACTCCACCCGGTCGGCAGTCGAGCGTTGGGTCCTCGATGCAGACCTCGTGATCGGCGCCGTGCTGATCAAGGGAGATCGTGCGCCGCGGTTGGTCACCGAGGAGATG
>JABMPV010000282.1 GCA_013202595.1 bacterium | reverse complement strand
GGTCGTGGGGGGGGTGGTCGGTGGCGCGGTGGTGGTGGCCGCCGTGGGTTGGGTGGTGGTCGGTGCGGTAGCGGCGACGGACGTCGAGGAGATAGCGTCTGACGATGTGCCGCCACACGCAGTCGCTGTCAGTGTCAGGACCACGACGAATCCAACTGCTCGCAGTCTCATGTGCCACGCTCCCGGTTGTCTGCGGGAAGCGACTTTACTGCCGGTTGGCCGTTTCGATTGGAGACTCTATGAGGAATCAGCCGCGATCGGTACGTGACCCTGGCTCGACCTCCCATCGCTAGGAGAATCTCAAGGAGCGTCGAAGCGTTCTCAGGTCTGGCGCGCGACACCCTTCCCAGCTGCTCCGGTTCCCGAAGGGCGCTGAAACAGCCAAGCAACCCGAGCAAGGCTCGGGTTGCCGTAGGCCGGGTGGGACTCGAACCCACAACCAACGGGTTAAAAGCCCGCTGCTCTGCCAATTGAGCTACCGGCCCGCCGCAACGCTAGCGGCCTGACGGGGTCATCGACTGTCGGCTGTCGCCCGGCGCTTTCGCTGCACCCAGGGGTTGTAGAGCAGACGCCACTTGGCGACGTACCCCGCGTAGCGGGGCTGGCGGTACATCCATTTGACCGTTGTGCCGGCATTGGCGTCGCGGAATCGTCGGACTTCGGCGTCGAGGTCGGGGCCGTGCGCCGCGAGTTGCTTGGGGTAGATCTCCTCGACCACGTGCTGCCATAGCGCCATGTCGTGCCGGTTGGCTTCTTCGAGGAGCTCCAGGGAGGCGGGGTCTGCGAGGAGTCGGGCCTTGATGTCGTCGGAGGGTGCCACCCATTTGCGGGCGTACCGCATGTCGGGCAGATCGAGGGACTTGCGCATCATCACGAGGCCTTCGTCGAACCTGTTCAGCACGCCGATGAAGGAGAATCGGCCCAGCAGGGAGATGGCATCGTCTGCCGTGGCCCCGGGGCCCCCGATGATCCGCGTCTGACGATTGGGGACGGCCTCGTGGGTGATCCATTCCTCGAAGGGGAGATCGACTCCGCCCCGCTGCACGTCGTACTGGTAGTGGGATGCACAGCGCTCCAGCGGATCGCGCATGTATGCCACGTACTCAACCGCCCGATCCCGGCTGAGATCGCTGTAGGCGCGCACATCGTGGCCGAGGATCGCGTCCAGGCGCGGGTAGAAGCGGCGCTGGAGCCGCTCCAGGTCTCTCGTCGAGAGGAACGGTGCATCCGGGTCTTCGGCGGCCACCGCGCAGAACCGCGGCCCGAATGCGTACTTCAGGGCCCCGGCGAGCGTGGTGCCCGCCGTCTTGTGGATGTGGACGACGGCGAGCATACGATCTCATCGGCATGTGTCATCGGACTGTTGAGCCGTTGCGATCCGGTTCGATCCGATGGGGGCGACGCACTCGTGGCGCTGATCTACTGTGGATGTACACGCAGAGGAGGAAGACATGAAGAGATCGAGTCTCTTCGGAGTCGCCGCTCTGGCGCTTGCCATCGCTTTGATCATGGGGGCGTGTGGAGACGATGACGACACCGGCCCGCTGACCACGAATGCTCCAACCACTTCAACGGCCTCATCGGGAGGCGGCGACGGGAGTGGCGGCGGTGGTGGTGACGGGAGTGGTGGCGGCGACGGCACCGGTGGGGGGGACACCACAACGACAGCGGCACCGGTCACAACTGCCGGTGGAGGAGAGGGCGGAACCCTCGGAGACATCGACGCTTTGCGAGCCCGATACCTGATGACCCCGCTGCGCACCACGTACATCTTCGGCGAAGACGGTGATGCTCAGGTGATCGTGCTCAGCCAGGACCCCACACTCGATCCGCCTGCTGAAGTGATGATCATGCTCGGGCGGCCTCCCGGTGGTGACGAGCAGGGCAGAGTGCTGACGACGGCTGATCAGGTCATCTTCTGCGGTGCTGCAGGCGACGGGTGTTTCGGGTCGGCTGCAGATGGAGCGGCCGGCGGGATGGCTACGGCATTCCTGGGGCCGCTCGTTTCGGGATTCCTCCTGAGTGACGATCTCAACTCGAACGCGGGCGTCGATATCGAGACGGGGACGGCCAATATCGCCGGCCGATCGGGTGTGTGCTTCACGTTCACGCCCCAGGCGTTCGTCGGCTCCGATGTCGACTTCCTCAGGCAGTGCGTCGACAGCGAACTCGGCTTCACCCTGCTCATCGAGGGCAAGGATGCGGACGGCACCGCCGTCGAGCGGGTCATGGAATTGATCGATTTCGGCCAGCCACAACAGGGCGATTTCGAGCCGACGGGACCGGTGACGGTCATCCCTGACGCATGAGTCCCAGGGCCCTCATCTTCGGTGAGGTACTGATCGATCAGTTCCCCGATGATCGGGTCGTGGCCGGTGCGCCGCTGCATGTGGCAGCGCACCTTGCCGCGCTCGGCTGGCATTCGTCCCTCGTTACGCGACTGGGTGATGATTCCGA
The DNA here is from genome assembly GCA_013202595.1 of bacterium. Classification (GTDB taxonomy): domain Bacteria; phylum Actinomycetota; class Acidimicrobiia; order Spongiisociales; family UBA11373; genus JABMPV01. The sequence goes on along the minus strand of JABMPV010000282.1, from coordinate 742 downwards.
CGGCGCCGACATCAGATCGAAGGCGGCGGCGCACGGCGTGGATCTGACCTACGTCGAGACCGATCACGACCTGCCCACGGGGACGGTGACCATCACCTTGCACGAAGGAGGCGGCCACTCCTTCACCATCCATCGCCCGGCTGCGTGGGACGCCACCGTAGGTCCGGTCGAACTGCCCGAGCACGAGGTCCTGTACTTCGGCACTCTGGCCATGCGCGATGATCGGTCCCGCGAGGCAGTCGCCAGAGCCGTTGTGGCATCATGTGCCTTCACGGTGGTCGACATCAATCTGCGTCCTCCCGACTACGACTCGGGGACGATCGCCTACGCCGTGAAAGCAGCCGACCTGCTGAAGGTGAGCGACGAGGAGTTGCCCATCGTGGCGAGTGCACTCGGTGTGGCTCCCGATGTGGAGTCTGTGCACGCTGCAGGGCCCGAGTGGGTGTGCATCACACGCGGTGGAGATGGGGCGTTGTTGTCACACCGCAAAGAGGGAGTGTCGCGGGTGACTGCCCCTGATGTGGGTGTGGTGGACACGGTCGGTGCCGGCGACGCCTTTTGCGCCGGATTGATCCACGGACTCGTGGTGGGCGGCGACGGAGCCGCGGCCCTCGATCTGGCTCAGAGCACGGCGAGTGCCATCGTGCAGCGTCGTGGCGGCTTCCCCGGTTAGAGCACTAATGGGGGGCGAACGGTCTGATATGTCGGGCTGGGGGCTGAGCCGCCGGCCGGTGAACACTGC
>JABMPV010000281.1 GCA_013202595.1 bacterium | reverse complement strand
GCATCGGCCAGCCCATATCGGCGGCGAACCGCATCGAGGGCGGGGGGCGGAACGTGTGACGACCACAACACGGGAGTCCGGGTGGTAGGCCGCAGAGCGCCGGCATTCGAGACGATGGCCCCGGCCATCGCGTTGATGAGCGTGGACTTCCCCGAGCCGGTCGGGCCGACGACGGCGACGACCAGCGGGGCGGTGTCGTCGGAGAGTCGGGGAAGCACGACATCGCGAATCAGCCGCACTGCCTCGATCCTCGACGCCTCGCCAACCGGGCTGAGCGACAGATCGAGGTGATCGAGATCGTCGGCGAGCGCCCTCAGGGGTGGTGTCGCCATGGACTGCCCGTCACTCATCGGCAGATTGTCGCACACCGCGCGGGGAGACACGGACTTCCGCCATCACAAACGTGTCATACCCCACGGATACGGTGATGCCATGACCACAGCGAATCCTTCGCTTCCCCACTCCGACGAGGTCCTCGACCCGGCCGGCGACGTCGCTTCAGTCACGGTCCTACCCGGCCGGATCGACGTCGAGGGTGAGACCGTCCGGATCAGAGACCTGCTGGTCGAGGACAGGACGCTCGCCGACCTGCTCGCCACCGCACCCCCCTCGGGCCGGGGTGCGCTTGCGGCCAGAGCACTCGAGATCGGGGCGCGGAGCCTGGTGAGCGGCGGCATCGGGATCGACGTCTCGGCAGTGGACGCCAGGGTCCAGGGCACCGTCGCCACAGTCATCGAGGAAGCGGAACGCAGGGTCGAGTCGCTGATGGCAGCAGGCACCGCTGCATTCGCCGAATCGTTCGATCCCGAGCGCCGGTCATCCCTGGTCGGCCGATCGCTCGTCGAGTTCCAGGCATGGCGCGATTCGGTGCTCGGTGATCTCGACCCGGCACGGGCCGACAGCCACACCGCAGCCTTCCTCGGCCACCTCACGGACCTGCTCGGCCCCGAGGGGGCCCTGGAGAGCCGCCTTGCAGAGGCGCTGGACCCCGAGGCAGACGGCTCTGCTCTCGCCCGCCTCGACCACTCGATCGACCAGCGCTTTGCAGAACTGCGCGATCTCATCGTTCGCGAGACGGGTCGTTCCGAAGGCGAGGCAGCCGAGGCCGCCCGCGGCACGGCCCAGGGAATCGGCTTCGAGGATCAGGTGGAAGGCTGGCTGAGGGCCGAAGCGGCCGGTGTCGGCGGCTGCATCGTCGAACGCGTGTCCACCGCAGCGGGCGACCTCGGCCCGAAGTCCAGGGTGGGCGACTTCGTGTTCACGGCACCTGAAGGCCGTATCGCCATCGAGGCGAAGCTCCAGGGGCGCCTCGGCCTGACCCAGGTGCTGGAAGAACTCGACAGAGCCTGCGAGAACCGCACTGCCGACTTCGGCGTCTGCATATCCGGCAAGGACGCGTTCCCTGCCGAGGTCGGCCGCTTCGGGGTCTACGGGTCCAGGGTGCTGGTGGTCGACGACGGCGACGGCACCATGGCCCGGCTCGCAATGCGATGGGCAAGGGCGGCGCTCGACGCCAACCGCATCGCTGCGGGTGATGACATCGACACTGCCGCACTGGGTGACGCTGTCGATGAGATCAAGCGCCGCGCCCAGACACTGTCCACTTCTCAGGGCCAGCTGAAGGATGCTGCAACCATCATCGACAAGGTCAGAGGCGGATTGTCAGAACTGCGCCGCGACCTCCTCGACCGCGCCGACGACGCTCTGCGCGAAATCCGCCAGGCCGGTGAATGCTGAGCGCGGCCGAAATCCACGGCCGATGGACCCAGCGCCCGTAATCTCACGGGTGTAGTTCGCCCAGGCGCCTGGAGTTTCATGCCATCGTCAGCGCACCGCGTTGCCCGCGGATGCGGTCGATACCGATGACCATCGGTGAAGATCACACGCCCGAGGCCGTCGCCTCGACCCTCCTCGCCGTGCTCAGGCTCAGGGATCCTTCCCTCGCGCACCATGGCCAGCGGACGGCCGAGGTGGCCACCGCCATCGGCAGCGAACTCGGTCTGAGCATCGATCAATTGGATCTCCTGTACCTCGGAGCGCAGCTGCACGACATCGGCAAGCTGGGGATCTCAGAGTCGATCCTCTGGAAGCCGACGGTTCTCAGCAGGGGTGAATGGCAGTTCATGCGGACCCACCCTGAGATCGGGCATCGACTGGTCGTCGATTCGCTCCCCAGAGAGGTGTAGTCGGTGGTCCTGTATCACCACGAGCGGATCGATGGAGAGGGTTATCCCTTCGGAGTCGATGGCAGAACACTCCCCCTGGCCGTGAGGATCGTCCAGGTGGCGGACGCCCTCGACGCCATGACCAGCGACCGGCCATATCAACCGGCGATGCCCATCGAGACGGCGCTCGCCGAGATAGCCCGGTGTGCCGGGAGCCAGTTCGACCCCGATGCCGTCGAGGCGCTGTATCGGGCGTTCGGGCACATCGGCGATCCCAGGCAAGACGAGGCACGGTTCATCAGCGGGCACTCCGAACCCGAGAGCGTGGATCTCCGTGAGATCGAAGAAGAGGACATGGCTCCGGCCGACCCGTTCGCCCAGTTGGGACGGGTCAACCTGCGGGATGGACGAGTTTGACCCCGACGCCTCTCACCGTGCGCAGGTAGTTCGGCTCAGAGGCCGATTCACCCATCTTCCGCCGCAGCCACGAGAGGTGCACGTCGACGGTCTTGTCGTTCCCGCTGCGGTGCCACACGTCAGCCAGCAACTCCTGCTTGCTGACGACCGTGCCCGCCCTGCGAGCCAGGGTGAGCAGCAGGTCGAATTCCTTGCGACTCAAATCGAGTTCGCGCTCGCCGATCATGGCCTCGCGAGACGCAGGGTCGATTCTGAGGTCTCCGATGATCACGGCGCCCTCGGGTCCGACGCCTCCGGCCCGCTCCAGTGCGGATCTGACCCTGGCGTCGATCTCATCGACGTCCGGGGCACCGCTCGTGGCATCGGCCGCCCCCGCGATGAGCAAGGTGCCTACGCCAACGCGGTCGCGATCCATGGCGATCACGGGGAGGTCGCCGACGGCAGAGATCATGGTGATGAACTGTGTGTGGCTCATATCGGGAAGCGGCACCGCTACCACCACGGCATCGCAAGCCTCGGTGAGAGCCCGCTCGACACCCGCTATCCCGGTTGCGGCATCCGAGACGCCGTATCCCAGACCGGTCAATCCCGCCACGAGAGCGCGGCGGGCACGATGATCACCGTCGACGACGACGACCGAGCACGGGTAGGTCGAACCGATCACATTGGGTCTATCGGCACCGCACCGCCGCTACCTGAGGGGTGCAGCCGGGCTCACGAGCCCAGAAGCGACACCGCAGCACTTCCCTCGCTGCATTCATCCAGCAGAGGGCACCAGCGGCACCAGGGGCCGGCGATCCGCTCGAGCGGCT
>JABMPV010000280.1 GCA_013202595.1 bacterium | reverse complement strand
CTGTGGGAGATAGCGAAGGATGGCTGGCGTCGCAGGCGCCCCCGGGGGAGGACCCGCGGAGACCGTCGGGCTGTTCGGCCTTCCAAACTGCCCGGCACCATGCCCTGTGCGTCGACAGAGCGCACCCGGCGGGTGGCTATCGGTCTCGAGTGTCTCGATCTGATGACGTGCCGGCGGCGGATGGGCGGTGGATCACCAGATCCCCGACACCGGTGTCGCGATCGTCCCACCCATGTCCTTCCTGATTCGGTGGACCGCTCGGTCGGTGCAAGCGCCCGTCGGGAACCGTCAAGGGGCCCCGGCACGTCGGAACGGAGACCCGTTAAGGGGAAACGAACACCGGGGAGCCGAACCATGAGACGCCCAATCATTGCCTTGCTCACGGCGACTGTCCTGTTGGCTGCAGCCTGCTCCGACGCCGCTTTCGACGCGTCCTCGACGAGTGGACCGACCGGGACCACGAGCACCGGCGACACGACCAGGACTTTCGTCGACGACATGACCACTGAGGCCACCCACGCGGCGTCGATAACGATGGCGCCTGCGACGACGGTCGTCTACTACCTGCCGGCCGGCGGCACCGACAATCCCAACGACGAACCCTACGACCTCACGTTCTTCGAGAACTATGGGGTCAACCCTCGCATTGACACGCTCGATGACGCTCTGTCCACGTTCGGGGTGGACGTCGACACCGGGTCGTACACGATCGGCCGGCGCTGGATCCGGGACGGTAATCTCCCCGACAACGATTCGGTCCGCGTCGAGGAGTACGTCAACTTCTTCGACATGGGGTACGAGCCGCCCGACTCGGGTGCGTTCTCGATCATCGTCGACGGCGGGCCGACACCATTCACCGAGAACGACCGATATCAGACGATCCGGATCGGCCTGCAGTCCTATGTTGTGCCGGCCGAGGATCGCCCCACCGCCAACCTGACGTTCGTGATCGACGTCTCCGGATCGATGGACCGGGAGAACCGGCTCGAGGCCGTCAAAGAGTCGCTCCTGATGCTGGTCGATGAGCTCCGCCAGTCGGACACAGTCGGCATCGTCGTGTACGGCAGCCAGGGCCAAGTGTTGCTTGAGTCGACACCGGTCGAAGGCAACCGCGCCGAGATCAAACAGGTGATCCGCGGGCTGGAACCTGGCGGGTCCACGAACGCGGCGGAGGGCCTGGTGCTCGCCTACGGGATGGCCGCAGAGGCGTACACCGAGGGCGCTATCAACCGGGTGATCCTCTGTTCCGACGGTGTCGCCAACGTCGGCAACACCGGCTCCGGCTCGATCCTCGAGGAGATCCGCGAGCAGGCGACGGCCGGAATCAATCTGGTGACCGTCGGTTTCGGCATGGGCAACTACAACGACGTCCTCATGGAGCAGTTGGCCGACGACGGCGACGGCTTCTACGCCTACGTTGATGATCTGCGCGAGGCGGAGCGCCTCTTCGTGCACGACCTGACCGGGACGCTGCTGACGATCGCCAAGGACGCCAAGGTGCAGGTGGAGTTCGACCCGGTGGGTGTCGCCGCGTGGCGGCTGGTCGGATTTGAGAACCGTGCGCTGGAGGACGACGAGTTCCGCGACGACACCGTCGACGCCGGCGAGATCGGGGCCGGCCACAGCGTGACGGCGCTGTACGAGATCCGGATCGCCGACGATACCGCGAACGGGGCGGCGCTCGGGATCGTCCGGCTGCGCTGGCTGGACCCGGATACCGGTGAGGCGGTCGAGATCGAGCACCCATTCACCACCGACGACCTGTCCGCCGAATGGGCAGAGACGCCGGAGCGGTTCCAGTTGGCCGCCACGGTCGCCACCTACGCCGAGATCTTGCGGGACTCGTACTGGGCGCAACACCTCGACCTGGACGGAGTAGCCGCCGAGGCGCGTCGGGTGGCGGAGCTTGTGACGGGAGACGAGGACGTCGCGGAGTTCGCCGCATTGGTGACCAGGGCGGCCAACCTGGCCGGCTGATCTCCGCCCCCCTGCGCGCCCGGTGAAGCATTGGTCGACTGACCATGAATGCCGCAGAGGACCTCGTGTGGGATTGGTCGCAGGCACCTCGGCCGGGGCGAGAGGACGCAATCAAGCATCGGCTTCAGCCCTGACGGATGCCCAGATGCCAGATCCACTTCACCGACGTCGCTGCTGAGCGCTCGGCGCGACTCGGGTTTGCGAACTCCGGTAGCCCTCTGGTGACTGTGAGGATCAGGTTCGCCGGCATATCCGCACGCCATGGACGCTTGGAGTGAGGGCACCGACTACGAAATCCTCGTGGGCATGTGGAGCGGTCCGGGCATCACAGGTTGCGAGACCGGGTAGCCTTCGATTCGTGGAAGACCAACAGCCCGAGAATCAGAAGAGACGTCCGACTGCCAAGGACTTCTGGCGGATGATCCTGGTGGTCATCGCTGCGATCGCCGTTGTCCAGGAGTTGCGCAAACCACCTGAAGAGAGAGCCTGGCACGGCAAGGTTGCCGACCTGATTCCCTACGACTTCCGTAAGCCCACGGCCGAGCGCTTCCGCGAGACGTATTGGAATCCGGATGGCCCCATCTTGACGAGCAAGGCCTGGGGCGTCGGCTGGGCTCCCAACTTCGGAGCAATCAGGAAGCTGTTCGACTCCAAGAGGTAGTTCGCGCTCGGGCAGCGTTGGCCGACCCGCGGGAGTCGGATTGTCCAACTTCTTCCGACCTCGCCGTGGTGGCTGGTCGGGCAGAGCGGCTGAGATCCCCGGTTCCCCTCGCTCAGGCTCCGAGTGCTTGCAGGTCCGCCTCGATCAGCGCAGGATCGGGAGCGCCCAGTGTCTGGATGTAGAAGCGTTCCACGCCGAGGCGCTCGAACGAGGCGATCGTCTCTGCGACCTCGTCCCAGCGTCCAACCGGGGCATTTCTCTCCCGAAGTGCGGCCTCGAGGCCTTCGACGTCACCGCCGGTCCTCCCGGCGAGTTCGTTGAGGCGCTCGCGCACCTCGGCGTCGGTGTCCCCTGCGACCAGGACCCCTGCCGATGACAGCATGAGTTCATCAGGATCTCGCCCGGCCTCGACCGCTGCCGTTCGGGCCACCTCGATGGTTGCGGCCATGGCGTCGGGCGGGGCGGGGTAGACGTTGAACTCGTCGGCGTACCTGCCGGCCATCGCCGGGGTCTTCTTCTGGCCCATTCCACCCACGACGATCCTCAGCGGCGGCCGGGGCATGGCGTCGAACGCCTCGAAGGTGAAGTGCTCGCCCTGGAACGACATCGGCGGCTCAGAGAACATGGAGCGGAGATACGCCAGCGCCTCCTCAGCCATCTCGAATCGAGTGACCCGGTCCGGGAAGGGGAATCCGAACCAGGTGTGCTCCTGTTCCAGCCACCCGGTGCCGACTCCGAGGACGAAACGCCCGCCAGACATCTCCTGGATGGTTGCAGCCGTCTTGCCGAGCACGGCAGGGTGTCGGAATGTCACAGGACTCACCAGATCGACGATCTCGATCGTCTCGGTGTCACGGGCCAGGCCGGCCAGGAGGGCCAGCGAGTCGTAGGCGGGTTCGTTGGCGCCTTCGGGTGTGGTGGACGCCAGGTAGTGGTCGGGGAGCGCAACGGCGTCGAGTCCGCGCCGTTCGGCCCAAAGGGCGACCGATACGAGAGCGTCGTAGGTGGCGGACCTGTACTGGATGGCGAACCTCATGAGACTCCTTGCGTGGCCGCGTTGCATTCAAGCAGTGGAGGCTCGTATCCCGACTCTGCACACCCGGTCGGATGTGCCCTAACCTCCTGCCATGGCCTCAGAGACGCCAAAGGGGTTCCTCGAGTCGCTGAAACGGTTGGTTTCGACACGCGTCGCAGAGAAGGTGGCAGAGAACCCGGAGGCGATCGAGAAACTGCGCTCCCTCGGGGTGATCGACGAAGAGACCATCCTCGCAGTGGCAGCCGGGACGGCCGATATCGACGCGATGCTGGGGGAACTGCGCCAGAGCGTCCGAAAACTGGCGGCCAAGGTCAAGGAGCAGCCCTCGATCTTGAATGATCTCGACGTGCGGCCGATCGAGGTGCTCGGGGCCAAGACGGATCTGCTTGAGAGGTCCCTGGAAGATGACCACCACACGACAGTGCTCTTCACCGACCTCGAGGGCTTCACCGCCTACACCGTGGCCGAGGGCGACCGCGTGGCGGCCAGGGTCCTCGATGACCACTACCGCGTGATCGACCGGCTGACGGTAGGGCGGGGCGGGCGGGTGTGGAAACGTCTCGGTGACGGGCACATGTTGTCGTTTCCTTCACCCCAGGCTGCCGTCCTCGGCTCGCTCGAGATGATCGAATCGGCCCCTGCAGATCTCGACCTGCGCGCCGGTGCGCATTTCGGTCCTGTGGTGAGCCTCCACAACGATCTGGCCGGATCCACCGTCAATCTGGCTTCGCGAGTGGCCGACTCGGCTGCGGGCGGGGAGTCGCTTGTGACAGTGCCGGTCAGGGAGGAATCCGGTGTGATCTCGGGCGTCACCTTCGGTGTCGAGCGGACTGCAACTCTCAAGGGGTTCGGGGACCCCGTGGCCCTCATCCCCGTGGTTCGCTTCGGCTGATCTCGTAGACACCCGGGTTGGCACACGCAGGCATTCGTTCTCCGCGCAGCGCCGCCACCACGTCATCTGCCGCAAGGTTCGCCATCGCTTGTCGCGTCTGGAGTGACGCACTCCCGATGTGGGGGAGGATGGTGCAGTTGACCATCCCGACCAGTGGGTGATCAGGCGGGATGGGTTCGGGGTCGGTGACATCGAGGCCCGCTGCTCCGATCCATCCCTCGTTCAGAGCCTCGACCAGCGCATCGGTATCGACGATCGGGCCGCGCGAGACGTTGATCAGGGTCGCGTGCGGCTGCATCCGGCGCAGTGCGGCTGAGTCGATCAGGTGCCTGGTCTCGGGTGTGAGCGGGACGGTGAGCACCACGTGATCGGCTTCGGCGAGGAGGTCGGCGAGCGACCGCCATGCGACGCCGAGCCGGGCCTCTGCCTCCGGTTTGCGTGACCTGGCGGTATAGAGCACCCGGGCACTGAAGCCTTGAGCCCGGCGGGCGACTGCCTCCCCTATGCGTCCGAGGCCGACGATGCCGATCGTTGTCCCGTGCACGTCCGAGCCCAGCATGAAGCCGGGCTTCCATGTGCCCCACTTCCCGTCGCGGACCACGTCGATGCCTTCCCCGGCGCGCCGCGCCGATGCGAGCATCAGCAGCCAGGCTGTATCCGCAGTGGTCTCGGTGAGGACGTCCGGTGTGTTGCCGACGGGTATGCCGCGGAGTGTGCATTCGGCGAGGTCGATGTTGTCCGTGCCCACAGACATGGTTGCGACCGCTCGCAGCCTCGCTGCGGCATCCAGAAGATCGGCATCCACGCGATCGGTGAGCATGCAGTAGAGAGCGTCGACGTCCCCGATCCTCTCCATCAGGATGTCGCGTGGGATGGGACGGTCCTCATCCCAGGTGACCACATCGGCGACCAGGGACAGGCGATCTCTCCAGTCACCGGGCACCAGTCGGGTCACCAGCACCGTCGGCTTCGCTACGGGCCGCTCACTCGATCCCATCGATCCACTCTGCGATGGCTACGGCCGCCGTCTCCCATGCCGGATCGAGCATCAGGTCGTGCCCGGCCCCGGCGATGATCACCGGCGAACCGCCGTAACCGGCAGCGGTCTTCTCCTGCTGCTTCACGGAGAAGAGAGCATCGGCGCCTGCAGCTACAACGAGCGTTGGGGTGTCGACCCGATCGGGTCGGGGCATACGAATCGTCAACATCTCTGTGTAGGCGAGGAAGGACTCGTCCTGCAGCAGGCCCACGAAGCGATCGGCATCGTCTTTGGGGAGGTCGGCGGCGAGGAACAGGCTGCGCGCCCTATCGGCGTCGCTGACGATCGGCCACATTCGCAACGTCCCAACCGCCTTCAGGAATGCGATCGGATGGCGCCTGATCACTCCCAGCGTGGCCATCCAGGCTCCACCGACGGGGACCGGGGCCACGAGCACCGCACCGGGTGCGTTGTGCTGCTCGAGATAGCGCTGCACCACCAACCCGCCCATCGAGTGACCGATGAGGATCGGCGGTGCGGGCATGTGGGAGATCGCATCGGCGACGTCATCGATGTAGTGGTCGATGCGGACACGGCGCAGTGAGCCATCGAGAGGACTGCCGCCGTGTCCG
>JABMPV010000279.1 GCA_013202595.1 bacterium | reverse complement strand
TTTCTCTCTCCCCCTCTTCCAGCTTCTTCGCCCACCATCCTCTTACCGTCTTGCGATGAACGCCCCCTATCACCCCTGCTGCCCTCGCATACGCACCATGCGGCACCGGCCCCCCATTGGCAGCCACCTCGGCCGCAACGAGGTCTAAGGCACGCTCACGGGTCTCCGCGGGGTAGGGCGCACCCGGCATCTACTCCCCCTCTTCCTGCCGATTGCTCGCTCTCTCCTCTTCCGCGGCCGCCATCCGGCTAGCGAGCGCGTCCATGGTCGAGTCGGCCGTGGGCGGCACCGCCTCTGCGAACAGCATGCCCATGGGCCATGACACGCCAGCTGCTAGGTGCTCGTCGCTGTCCCCGATGCGCCGGATGAACGGTCCGGCCGGGCCGACGATGTAGGCATACAGGTTGCACGCGGCGCTGTTCGGCCACCTCGCCCACCACCAGCCGATCGCGTCTGGCTGCTCAAGTCTCCACTCATACCTCTCCATCCTACCCTCCCATCCTCGGCCCCGTGGTCGGCGCCAGTGCGCCCGCGGCGGTCACCACCTTCCGCCACTCCCCACGAAACACGGCATCGTCCACGACCTCGATCCCCGCCCCGTCGACCATCACCAGCCACTGGCCCGACCTCGCGCTGACAGGCCCCTCGACTGCGTACACCCGCGTCTTCTCCTCGAGCTGCACCGCCTTGCATCGCTTGGTCGTCTCGTAGACGGTGGCACGGTCGAGCAGGGCGATCAGGTGGTTATTCGTCGGCATGGTCTCCCCTTCCATGGTCGCTGGTCTCGGTGTCCGCCAGCACCCACCCTGCGGCGGTGAGGGCGGCGTCGGCCGAGTGCCTTGCCCTCTCTGCACTGCTCTCGCTGCCGTCGTCGATGTGCCCGCTGTCGTCGCCTACGCCGAAGTGCCACGTGCCTTGGCCGGGTGCGCGGCTGACTCGCGTCAGCTCCAGCTTTGCCGTCCCGATCTCATGCCTGATCGTGCTCTTCCAGTTGTCGTCGTACTCGACCCACGGCCCCGCCACCTTCCCCGCAAGCGCCTGCGACACCTCCCAAGCATCCCCCGGCCTCTCCAGCAGGTGCGCCACGATGTCGGCGGGAGTCGGGTCGTCGTGACCCACGCGACCGTCCAGGGTTCCCATCACTGTGATCGTTCGTCCCATCACTCCACCCACTCCCCTTCTCCAAAGCATCCCCACCACTGCCGGACCATCTGCAAAAAGTCGGCCTTGCGCATCGTGACGAGGTCCACCGGCGGGTTGCTCCCGCAGGTCCCGTTCTTGCGCGACACCACCACAGGCCACCGATCCCCGCTGACCTTGCCCTCGGCCTGCGCCATGGCCCTGTAGATGTTGGGGCGCTGCCCGACCTTGCACTCTGGCGCAAACCACGGCATCCGCAGATCCGCGGCCTTCGACTTCACCCACGCTTGCGATCCCCTGAACACGTCAGCGCCCGGCATGGCGGCGCGGAAGTCGCGGGCAGCCTCCTGCTCGAATGCGCGGCCCTTGCGGCGGGAGAGGGCGGTCACTGCGCCGCCTTGACCACGTCGCACAGGTCGTCCCACCCGGCCCGCTGCAGGTACGCCTCCGTAGGCTCTCCACTGGCAAACAGGCCGATCGCTGCTGCTCGCTTGTGGGCGTAGGCTGTCAGCGGCGGCGGCACCGTCTCGCCGGCATCGGTCGCCTTCCTGATCGAGCAGGCGAACGCCAGCAGCGCCTCTAGCTCGACGCACCGCGCGTGCATCGCCTCGTAGACGCCGACAGCCTCCCTCAACTCCGTCTCAAGCACCTCGATCCGTTGCGGGCAGTTGGCGCGATCGTCGGTCATTCGTCTACCTCGGTGCTCATCATGTAGATCTTGTGCGGCGGGTGGGTGGTCCGTTCGAGCACGATCCCGCAGTCATGCACGGAGTACGTCGGCTCAAGGCTCCGCATGAGAGATCCGCCGCCCCGGTTGCTCACGCCCCACTGGATCTCCATGGTCTCGACCACGCAGCCCCACACGAAGCCCTCACCGTCCGAGAGCCCGCGGCACTCGGCACACCAGCCGCCGTTGCCCACCGGGAACGGCGCCATCTCCTGCTCGCATCGTGGGCAGATCACAACAGCCTCCCTTGGCTCGCATCTTCCCACACCTGCCCGTCGCTGGCCTCGATGCTCACAGGCGCCCGCTTGTACCACCGGCGCACCATGTCCAGCTTGACCACGGCCTCGGCATAGCTCCCCGCACCCGTCGCAACGATCGTCGAATCCCCCGTGTGATCCTCACCACGGCAGCCGCAGATCACGAGGTAGCGGGATGCGAGGATCGCGGGTGGGGTGCGTGGGGTCATGACTCCCCCTGGATGATGGTGTGATCGGTCAGGTGTGGCAGTTCGGCCGGGCAGTGGAGCGACCACGGCCAGTGACGCTGGTAGGACAGATCGCACGCCAGAGGACACACTGCCTGCCACTCCAGCATGGACCCCACGCCGGTCACGTATACGACAGCGAACCCACCGATGGAGCCGCTTCCGCAAACCCAGTACCAGCCAACGCGGACAGGCGGCCCATCGGACCACTTCCCATCGCCACGGATCGGCTTTGCGAGGTGAGTCATGACTCCCCCTGCCCCCGCCGGGCGCTGCCCATCGCTGCTGACGGACCCGACGAGGTGAAGGTGACGCCGGGCGGCCCCTCGATGCGGCGGAGCATGAGAGACCACCCGGCGAGCCCGCGGCCCTGGCATGGCAGTGCGTAGGCCTTGGGCGGTGTTGGTGTCTGTGCGTTGGTTGCCATGCCACGGATCACGGTATCACAGCCCCATCCTCCCCACAAGCGCCACCAGTGCCCGCCACACCTTCCCCCGCAGGGTCGCGCAGCGCAGCACCGCCCTGGTTACCTCGTCGTCGTTGGCGGGGATGAAGCGGGAGCCGGAGCGGATGAAGAGGGTCATGGCTTCGCCCTCGGCCAGTCCATGATCGTAGCCACAGGACACGCAGCGTCGTGCGTGATCGGCTTCCGTACGTAGGCAACCGCCCAACACGATTGACAGACCGTGATCCCCTCGTCGTTGTCGGTGCCGTCGTTCGGTTCGCCGACCGTCGCTTCCGTGATGAACGCCTCCAACGCCTCGATGCGGTCCAAGGCGTCGGGGAGGTCGGTGCGGGCGTGGGCGATGAAGGCTGCATCACCGTAGTTGACGGTGCCCCCCCACTGCTCACAGACCTCCTCGTCGGGGAACGGCCAATCGTCGGGTTCTGGCCGATTTTCCCCCGTCTCGTCGTACCATGGCTTTACGAGGCCGATAGCGGGAGGGTGAAACGACCCGACAGCGAACCCGTTTTCTTTTTCTCCAGGCTGTTCCCATCCCCATGGCCCATGCGTCGCCCTCTCACACCGCGCCCTCGCCGCATCATGCCGTTCCTTGCTCCAGGTCATGATCCCTCCTTCGCTTCCCAGCCGGGGCATGGCGTGCTCTCGCGGTAGGGCATCCCGTTGCCGGAATGGCTCGTGTTCACGTCAGCCCACGCCTCAGCGTCCTGGTCCTCGCAGATGGCCTCGCAGTCGTGGTGGCCCTTCACGTCCATGCTGTCCTGGTAGTCGTGCCCACACGTCCAGCAATTCCGGTGCCGCTCGTCGGTCATGATCCCTCCCTCCACCCCGGGCAGTCCTTGGCGTCATCCACCAGCCCAGTGCCGTCGCGGTTATCGTTGAGCCATCGCGGGATCGAGCACCATCCGCGCACACGTAGGCAGCAGGTGTAGCAGTCGTGCTTCCCCGCGTGCCTCGTGCGGCGCAGCTCGTCGATCACCTCGTCGAGCCGCTTCTGCAGTTGGATTGCCTCGGCTTTCAGGTCTTTCGCCTTCGCCATCATCCCTCCATCACCCGCCTGCCGCGGGTCACTCGGTGGCCTGTTCGCCGTCACCGAGGACGATATTGTGTTCGAGGCTGGGCACGCTCGTCTTGCAGTGCGACCCCCATGGCCAGTCATGCCGCCACGACAGGTCGCAGCCGTTCGGGCAGACGGCCTGCCACTCCAGCATCGAGCCAACTCCGGTCACGAACACGACAGAATATCCGCCCGTTCCGTTCTCGTGCCGGCATACCCAGTACCACCCCGTCTTGCGCGGCTCGCCTTCCTGCCACGCGTCGTCACCCATGACGATCCTTGCGTACACGCTCATCCCATCCCCTTCCGCAGCGCCGTCGCTGCCGTGGTCATCGTTGCTGTTCACGGGCTACCATCGCCCACGTGTTGCCCGCGAAGGCGGCGGTCACGTGCCGCTCCGTGGCCAGTCCATCAGCTTCGCGGCTCCACAGTCAGCGGCGTGGGGGTCGTGCCATGATGCCCCGTGCCCACACCACGGGCACCACCCTGAACATCCGCCATCGAGTTTCGCCATATTCACCAGCCCCTCCAACTCCGCGATCCGGGCGTCTCGGGTGTCGATTGCCACGATCATCTCGCATTCTCGATCCGTCAATGAGCGTCGATCTGCGATCGGGCGGCGTCTCTTTCCGCCCATGCTCCACCCGTCGTCGATCCCCGTCATCGCCCCACCTCCCCACTCAGCCGCCCCCACGCCGCGCTGCGTGCCCGGTGCAGGTC